>JAAWCR010000003.1 GCA_022793355.1 Lawsonibacter sp.
CCCCAGTCCTCTTCCAAAAGAAAATCCCCAGTCCCAGAGGAAGGACCACTGTAAATATCCCGACCAGTGCCATGGTCATCATCGTGGCTTGGGCCACCATCAGATTATTTTCCATGTTCTTCAGCTCCTTTCTGAGGACACTGTACACCATCCAGAAAGGGGAAGGTCAAGAGGTTTTTGAAAATTTTTAAGGGTTCCAGCCACTGTAAGGGGGCCGGGACTGCAAAATTTCCGTCACAGCCAACCGCTCCCCCTCCACCCGGAACCTAACCTCCAGTCCGGCGAAGGACATGCCATAGACCCGGGCGGGGTCGTCCTGATACTGGGGCCGGGGGTCCTGGGCCAGGACGGCCAGCAGGGCGGCCCGCTTCTCTTCCGGGACGGCCTCCAGCAGTTTGGCCGGACAGACCACCTCCAGGTCCGCCCCCTTGGGCTGGGCGGCGAACCCGCCCACAGCCTCCGGTTTGCAGTCGGCATAGGGCAGATAGGGCTTGATGTCGTAGATGGGAGTGCCGTCCATCAGGTCGGCCCCGGCCACCACCAGAACGGGCCCCAGGTCCCGGTCCTGCCTCATCTGCGCCAGGCGCACGCAGGACAGTCCAATGGGGTTGGGCCGGAAGGGGGACCGGGTGGCGAACACCCCCAGCCGCCGGTTCCCTCCCAGACGGGGCGGGCGGACGGTGGGGGACCAGCCCGCCCGCCGGGCCTTGGAGAACTCCCAGATAAGCCAGATATGGGAAAAACCCTCCAGCCCCCGGAGGGCGCTTGCGTCCCGATAGGGGGGCTCAAAGACCACCGTGGCGGTCAGCTCCTCCACCAGGCCGCTCTGCCGGGGGAGGCCGAATTTTTCCGGAAAATCGCTCCGAATGCGGGCAATGGGGGTGATATCCATAAAAATTCCTCCCACTCCTTTTCTAACGCGTTCCACGTTATTATAAGGCATGGGAGGCCGTTTGTCCAATCAGCGGACGATGATATTTTCCGAAATCTCACACAGGGCCTGGGCGGCCTCCATTTCAAACCGGCCGCTGCGGGCCAGGTCGGACAGGGAAATCACCCCCACCAGCTTTCCCCCCTCCACCACCGGCAGGCGGCGGACCTGATGCAGGGACATGAGCCGGGTGGCCTCCCGGCAGTCGTCGCCGGGGGAGACGGTGGCGCAGGAGCGGGTCATGATGTCCCGCACCGGGGTTTGAGCCGGGTCCTCCTCGGCGGCCACGCACCGCAGCACGATGTCCCGGTCGGTGACCATCCCCCGCAGCCGCCGGTCAGAGGAGCACACCGGCAGCGCCCCCACGTTATGCCGGCTAATCAGCCGCGCCGCCAGCGCCGCCGAGGACGTGGGCTCCACCGTTACCGCGCTGGGGTTCATCAAATCCTTTACCTGCACAAAAAACACCCTTTCGGAAAAATTTGGCGTATCGCCAGTTTAACCAAAAGGGCTGGGTTTTATACCTTATGCTTTACGGCCCGGAGGGCCGCTCGCTCAGGAGGCGACACAGGAAAATTCCACCGTAATCACCTCGTCGGCAGGATTCCCGACGTATGGGAAGTAGGCGCCGGGCTGCTGATTCAGGAACACGGCGCTGCCAGAGCCGCTGGTGGCGTCATTGGAATAGTACCAGGCCGTATCGGGGTCCCTGGAGGTTGCCACGCCAAAGAACATGGCAAGATACGAAGGTACATACCTCACGGTCAGCGTGACCCTTTTTGCAGTGATTTGCTCGCTCAGAATGTAGAGCGTGCGGGGGTTCAGCGTGTAAGTGGAGCGACCGCTCAGCTCCGCCATATCCTCCTCGCTAAGCACGACAATCTCGTCAAATTCAAAGCCGTCGTCCTTGCCCGTTGGAGACTGCGAAAGAGTTGTGAGCATGACCGGCTCCTCAGCCGCTTTGGCCTGTTCCTTCCTTATCGCCTGCGCCAGCGCCTGGGCCCGTTCCTCGCTCTTATAGTCCTCGCCAAACTCTTCGGCGGTCAGCACAACCACCTCCCGAAAGAAAGCTCCGGCTTTGCCGGCGGGGGACTTGGTGGGCTCGCCGTTCTCGGCGGCAAAGGCCATTGCGGTGCAGGACAGGACCATAGCCGCGGCAACTGCCAAACTCAATAGCTTTTTCATCATTACCTCCTTGTAACTGTTTGTGTGGTTCATTCTTCGGTTTCCTCATGGCTGTGTTAGGTTAGAGGGTGGGGTTTTATACCTTATGCTTCATAGACCTGACGGACAGCCCTTCTCTCAGGAGGGCACACAGGAAAAATTCACAGTAATCACCTCGTCGGTAGGATTCCCGACGTACGGGAAGTAGGTGCCGGGCTGCTGATTCAGGAATACGGCGCTGCCATAGCCGCCGGTGGCGTCATTGGAATAGTACCAGGCCGTATCGGGGTCCCTGGAGGTTGCCACGCCAAAGAACATGGTAAGATACGAAGGATCATACTTCACGGACAGCGTGACTCTTTTTGCGGTGATTTGCTCGCTCAGAATGTAGAGCGTGCGGGGGTTCAGCGTGTGGTTGTAAATCGCGCTCAAGGGCATGATATCCTCCTCGCCAAGCACGACAATCTCGTCAAATTCAAATCCGTCGTCCTTGCCGGTCGCAGACTGGGTAAGCGTTGTGAGCATAACCGGCTCCTCACCCGCCTTGGCCTGTTCCTGCATTACTGTCTGCATCAGCGCCTGAGCCTGCTCCTGCAATATTGTCTGCATCAGCGCCCGAGCCTGTTCCTCGTTCAAATAGTGCTCGCCAAGTTCTTCAGGGGTCAGCACGACAACCTCCCGAAAGAAAGCTCCGGCTTTGCCGGCGGGGGACTTGGTGGGCTCGCCGTTCTCGGCGGCAAAGGCCATTGCGGTGCAGGACAGGACCATAACTGCGGCAACTGCCAAACTCAATAATTTTTTCATCATTTACCTCCTTGTAACTGTTCATATGGTTAATACTTCACGGTTCCGCTTACAACAACGTCATAAGATGCGTTGTTGCGGATGGCCAACATACATTGGCCGCTCTGGTCGATTCTAATGCTCTGCTTGATTGTTCCGTTGGTGCAGTTCACCGAATAGAACAGCCCGTCAGGAGCAATTACACCGAAATCCACGCTGGCTGACGACGGCGTGTAGGTGCAGTCATAGCTTATACTGTTGCCGGAACTGGCGTAAAACCAATCGTTTATTGGTGTAATGGCCTTTGCGGAAACCTGATGATCCACCGTACCGGATACTTTTGGAGTTATCAGGTTTTCCCCCGGAATTTCTGCTGCTGTGGCAAAACCTGTGCTAGAGCTGAAAATCATCACACAAATCATTAAAGAAACCGCCAGTTTTCTCATACACATGGATAATGCCCATCCCTTTCTGAATCTTAGTCTTTCGGTGGAAGTAAATAAATCGGGTCCCCCAGTGTTGCTATGTCTATCACCTCGCAATTCATATCTTTTTGCTGGATAACTTCAGGCTCACCCCAGTGGGTAGACCATATCCCGATTACGATTCCGACCGCGAACACAACCGCCAGAACGACAGCCTTTAATGCTGGCCGCCGCAGAAGCTTCCCGCGCTCTGTCCGCTCCTGTGCCGGCGGTTCCGGTACGGCCGGTTCCGGTTCTGCCTCCGGCGGCGCACTCAAATCAGAAGGCTCCCAGTCCTCCCGCAGCCAAGCATCCAGCGGCACATCGTACAGCGCGCTCAGGCGCGACAGGTTTTCCGTGGTGGGTACGGACGTACCCGCTTCCCAGCGGTGGATGGTCTGACGGGATACTTCCAGCTTTTCCGCGGCGTCCATTTGTGAGATACCGCTCTCTTTTCTGAAGTGGCGAAGTTTATTCTGCAATTCCATATTAAGCCTCCCTTTCCCCGGTCTTACAACCACATTTATGATGAACTTGACGTAACATCCACGTTACATCCGGCAAAACGCTGCAACATCCGTGTGATATAGTCAAAGCACATGATTCTTTTGACGTGCGGTGACCATAAATATACAAATTCTCTATTTTATTATAAGCTTTTTCATGTAGTTGTCAATCTTGCCGCCTAACATGGAAAAAAGCGGAACGCCGAAGCGTTCCGCTTTTGTTTGTATCAGATCATCAGGGAGCACACCAGCCCGGTATATTCCGCCGGGTCCTCAGCTGTCAAACTCCTTTACTAAGCAGATAGACACAGTATTGATTCATGGATACCCCCTCCTCACGGGACCTCTGAGCAAGGCGCAGGTGGAGGGACTTGGGGATGCGCAGCTTGAACTGACCACTGAAATCGTCGGGGCGAACTGGTTCCGGAATGGGAACGCCGTCCTCCAGACAGGCCGCAAACCAGCACCGCTTGGCATCCTCCAGCATCCGGAATCCATCCTCCAGATTTTCCGCGCATGTGACACAGCCCGGCAGCTCCGGACAGCGCAAGGCATAGCCGCCCTCCTCCTGATCCGGAAGGACCTCCACACGATAGGGAAGGGACATGTAGTACTCCAGGTTTTTATCCATCCTGTTCCACCTCCAAGTAGGCCTTGACGGCTTCCGACACCAAATTGATGTAGGCTTTCTTCACTGGGGCATGCTTTGGCAGTGTGATCGGCGGACATCCAGGCTTGCGAAAGGTATAGTGGCTGCTGCCGCCTTTGGGCTGATTGGGCGTATATCCCATTCTGACCAGTGCCTTATACAGGTCTGCAAATCGCAGGCTTGGGTCCTCAGCCAAGATTTTATCCATCAGTTTATCCCATTGGCTCAACGCGGTCCCTCCCTGCTATCATATGCTGATCTGCCTGTATTATAGCATGGTGTCATATACAGTGTCAACTAAAAAGCGGAACGCCGAAGCGTTCCGCTTTTGTTTGTATCAGATCATCAGGGAGCATACCAGCCCGGTATATTCCGCCGGGTCCTCCAGGGGCAGGCCGGCCAGAAGCAGGGCCTGGGCGTAGAGGAGCTTGGAATATTTGGCGACCGTATCCTTGTCCCCGGCGTCCACCGCCTTTTTCAGGGCGGCGAAGGGGGCGGAGTCGGCGTTGAGCTCCAGCACCCGGTCGGCCTTCATGGGCTGGCCGCCCTCCACCTTGCTCATATACTTCTCCATCTCAATGGAGACGGGGCCGTCGGCGGACAGGCAGCAGGCGCCGGATTTCAGGATGGCGGAAATCCGTACCTCCTTCACCTGGTCGCCCAGAGCCTCCTTCACCGCCTCCAGCACGGATTTGCCCGCCTCAGCCTTCTCCTCGGCGGCTTTCTTCTCCTCCTCGGTCTGGGGGAGGGCGTCCTCCTCGGTGACCGACTTGAACTGCTTGCCGTCCATCTCCCGCAGGCCCTTCATGACGAAGTCGTCCACGTCCTCGGTGCAGTACAGAATCTCATAGCCCTTGTCCAAAATCCGCTCCACCTGGGGCAGCCTGGCAATTTTCTCCACGCTCTCGCCGCAGGCGTAGTAGTAGAAGGGCTGATCCTCAGGCATCCGGTCCTTGTAGGCGGCCAGGGTGGTATTTGCCCCCTCCTTGGAGGACCAGAACAGCAGCAGGTCCTGGAGTACCTCCTTGTGCTGACCGTAGTCGG
>JAAWCR010000033.1 GCA_022793355.1 Lawsonibacter sp.
GGGCGTCGCCCCCCAGACCTCTCCTCTCTCCGGTGTTCAGGGGGTTTTTCTAGGCGTTGCCAACCTCATAATTGTACTTGGCGTCCTCTGGCTTGCCGCGGGCCTGATTCTTTCCTTTGTGCTGTGGAAAAAGGGCAAAAAGGGGGATTAACCCCCGGCGCAACCGAAACTTGACAGCAAAATCTTTAAACGCAACAGGAAATCGGTGGAGTTGCGGCCTCTGTTCGGGTAAGCTGAGACCATCCTGAATCGCCAAGGAGGTACATCTATATGGCATTTTCCGAAAACCTTCAATTCCTCCGCACCCGACAGGGCCAGACCCAGGAGCAGCTGGCCGAGCTGCTGGAGGTCTCCCGCCAGAGCGTGAGCAAGTGGGAGAGCGCCCAGAGCTTTCCCGAGATGGACACCATCCTGCGTATCTGCGACCTGTATCAGGTGAACCTGGACACCCTCATGCGGGGCAGCGTGGAGGACAGCCTGGTGGAGGACACCGCCCAGTATGACCGCTTTATGAACTGCTTCTCCCTGCGGATTTCCTTCGCCATCGGGGGCATCATTGCCGGGGTGGGCCTGTGCGGCCTGCTGGAGGCCAAGGGGGTATCCGAATACCTGATCCTCGCCTGTCTGCTGCTGATTATCGCGGTATGCGTGGTGGTAATGGTGGCCAGCGGCCTGCAAAACGACAATTTCCGCAAGGCCCACCCCACCATTACCGACTTCTACACCCAGGAGCAGCGGCAGGCCTTCCGGCAGAAATTCGTCTGGTTTATCGCCGGAGGCGTGGGGGCCATTCTCTTTGACGTAGCCCTGCTGATGCTGTTTTTCTCCAAATTCCCCGAGGAGGAGCCCTTTGAGTCCTATGCGATATCCGTCTTTCTGCTCATTGTCGCCGGGGCGGTGACCGCCTTCGTCTACGCCGGTATCCAGGAGGAGAAGTACAAAATTGACGAGTACAACCGGGACAACAACCCCACCCCGGAGGTCAAAAAGCGCAAAGGGCTGATTAACACCATCTGCGCCGCGCTGATGACGCTGGTCACCGCCCTCTATGTGGGCCTGGGGCTGGCCCTGGACCTGTGGCGCGCCGCGTGGTGGGTCTTCGCGGTAGGCGGGATTCTATGCGCAGTGGTAAACATCGTGCTGGACCCCTACCGGGATGAAGATTAAAGGTTGACAAATTCCATCCAGCCGCTATAATAGTCCACACAGGTGTCAAGACACCTGTGTGGACTATTTTGTATGAAGAGGAGATTGAAATGAAGGAATTTCTTGCGCGAAAGAACATCGTCATTTCCGCCAAGCGCTACGGCATCGACGCCCTGGGGGCCATGGCCCAGGGCCTGTTCTGCTCTCTGCTCATCGGCACCATCATCAAAACCCTGGGCACGCAGCTGGCCCTGCCCTTCCTGGTGGAGATGGGCGGCTTCGCCGCCGCAATGTCCGCCCCGGCCATGGCGGTGGCCATCGGATACGCCCTCCAGGCCCCCCCTCTGGTGCTCTTCTCCCTGGCGGCGGTGGGTCAGGCGGCCAACGCCATGGGGGGCGCGGGAGGCCCTCTGGCGGTGCTGTTTATCGCCATCCTTGCCGCCGAAGTGGGTAAGTTGGTGAGCAAGGAGACCCGGGTGGACCTGCTGGTCACCCCCGCCGTCACCATTTGCGCCGGGGTATCCCTGTCCTATCTGATTGCGCCCCCCATCGGTGCGGCGGCCGATGCCTTCGGCACCCTGATTAACCGCACCACCATGCTCCAGCCCTTCTGGATGGGCATCACCGTCTCGGTGCTGGTGGGAATTGCCCTCACGCTGCCCATCTCCTCCGCCGCCATCTGTCACTCCCTAGGCCTGGTGGGCCTGGCAGGCGGGGCCGCCGTGGCGGGGTGCTGCGCCCAGATGGTGGGCTTCGCGGTGATGTCCTTCCGGGAGAACCGCTGGGGGGGCCTTGTCTCTCAGGGCATCGGAACCTCCATGCTTCAGATGGGCAACATTGTAAAGAACCCCCGCATCTGGATTCCCCCCACCCTGGCCTCCGCCATTACCGGGCCCATCGCCACCTGCCTGTTCCGGCTGGAGATGAACGGCGACCCCATCAACGCCGGGATGGGCACCTGCGGCCTGTGCGGGCAGATTGGCGTTTGGACGGGTTGGCTGGCTCCCAGTGAAAAGGCAATCGAAAAGGTGGGGGCCGTGGCGGTCAGCCCCACCGCCCTGCACTGGATTGGGCTCGTCCTGGTCTGCTTCGTCCTGCCCGCTGTCCTGTCGGTGATCTTCTGCCATATCTTGCGGAAAATTGGCTGGATTCAGGAGGGCGACCTGACGCTGCCCCAGTAATCCGGCGGCGCCGTTTCTTTGCTCCAAACCCCTTGACGCTGCTCCCCCTCCGGATGTAAAATACTGGGGTGTGAATTGCTTTACCGTGGACAGAAGGGGAGATAAGAGAATGGGCAAACGAGGCTTTGACAACGAGAACTATTTGACCACCCAGTCCCAGCATATCCGGGACCGGATCGCCCAGTTTGGGGGCAAGCTCTATCTGGAGTTTGGAGGAAAACTTTTCGACGACTACCACGCCAGCCGGGTGCTCCCCGGCTTTGAGCCTGACAGCAAGCTGCGGATGCTGGAGCAGCTGCGGGACAAGGCGGAGATCATCATTGCCATCAACGCCGGGGACATTGAAAAGAACAAGGTCCGGGGGGACCTGGGCATCACCTACGACAGCGATGTGCTCCGGCTCATCGACCAGTTCCGGGGCCGGGGGCTGTATGTGGGCAGCGTGGTGGTCACCCGCTACACCGGCCAGCCCGCCGCCGACGCCTTCCAGGCCCGGCTGGAGGGGCTGGGCCTGAAGGTTTACCGCCACTATCCCATCGAGGGTTACCCCCACAACATCGGAAAAATTGTCAGCGACGAGGGCTACGGCCGCAATGAGTTTATTGAGACCAGCCACCCCTTGGTGGTAGTCACCGCCCCCGGTCCAGGCAGCGGAAAAATGGCCGCCTGCCTCTCCCAGCTCTACCATGAGCACAAGCGGGGCGTGGTGGCGGGGTACGCCAAATTTGAGACCTTCCCCATCTGGAACCTGCCCCTGAAGCACCCGGTCAACCTGGCCTATGAGGCTGCCACCGCCGACCTGGACGACGTGAACATGATTGACCCCTTCCACCTCCAGGCCTACGGCGAGACCACGGTGAATTACAACCGGGATGTGGAGGTTTTTCCGGTGCTGGCCGCCATATTTGAGAAAATCACCGGCTCCTGTCCCTACCAGTCCCCCACCGACATGGGGGTGAATATGGCGGGCAACTGCATCTTTGACGACGAGGCCTGCCAGGAGGCGGCAAAGCAGGAGATTGTGCGCCGGTACTACGACGCCGCCTGTGAGCGCCGCCAGGGCAAGGGCTCCGACCCTGCGGTGTACCGGCTGGAGCTTTTGATGCAGCAGGCGGGGATTACCCCGGACATCCGCCCGGTGGTGGCCCGGGCCAACGAGCTGGCCGAGGCCACCGGCGAGCCGGCCATGGCGATTCAGCTCTCCGACGGCACGCTTGTGGACGGCAAGACCTCCGAGCTCATGGGCTGCTCCGCCGCCGCCCTGCTCAACGCTCTGAAAAGCTTGTCCGGCGCGGGGGGACACGGTGTCCACCTAATCGCTCAGGCGGCGATTGAGCCTATCCAGACCGTTAAGGTGAGTTATCTGGGCTCCGCCAACCCCCGTCTGCACAGTGACGAGGTGCTTATTGCCCTGGCCTCTTCCGCTAGCGCCGAGCCCAAAGCCGCAAAGGCGCTGGAACAGCTGGCCGCCCTCAAGGGCTGTCAGGCCCACTGCTCCGTGATTCTCTCCCCGGCGGACGTCAACACCTATAAGAAGCTGGGCCTTCAGCTCACCTGTGAGCCAAAATATCAGACCAACAAGCTGTATCACCGGTAAATGGAAACAGGGACTGTCCTAAAACGGACAGTCCCTATTTTTCTGCTCTCCGGCGTGAAACTCCTCCAGCAAGCGGTCCAGCATGGCCCGAAAGAGAAAGGCGTTGACGGTGCCCTCGCTGGTCTTTGCCGCGCCCCGGTCCAGGGCCCGCAGCATGTCCTGCCAGAGCCCGGGCCGCCGCTGTTCCGACATCACCGCCGCTGAAATGACCCCCGCAATAAGGGGCTCCCCCACAATATAGGATATTTTTGGCTCCATAATAGACACCCAATTTCTTTCACCTAAAATTTTTAGTATATTTCCCATTATAACACCCTATACTGTCTTGTCAAGAACAATTGTGGGTGTTGGTGAAAGATGCAGGACATTTTATCTCAGCGTTTGCGGGACTGTCGGAAGGCGGGCGGCTATACACAAAGAGAGGTCTCGATTTACTGTGATTTGACAGAAAAAGCCTACCAAAACTATGAATTGGGTACGCATGAACCAAAGCTGTCACTTATAATGCGGATTGCGGAATTTTACAAGGTTTCCATCGACTATCTGGTGGGGCTGACGGACGACCCGACCCCCTATAAAAGGAAAAAATAATCCCCCGACGGAACAGCTGTCCGCCGGGGGCTTTTCATCTCATTGCGCCAAAATATCCAGTTGCTTATACCCCGCGATTCTCTGCGCCGCCTGTTCCCAGGTAAGGCCGGAGCGGACAAAATCATAGTCGCTCCAAATGCGTTCCATCTCGGCCTTGACCTGCGGGACGTCCTCGGGTTTTCCGCCCAGGGTTCGGACATAGTAGTCGGGCAGGAGGGCACAGCCCACCACGCTGCTCTCAGCAGCGGGCAGCTCCTCCGCCCCCTGGCTCAGGGCGGCCAGCAGACGCAGATGGCTGTCCAGGAAGCCGTTGAGCTCCTGCTCCACCCCCATCATGCCGTTCAGGTCAAAAACCTGGAAGGGAGCCCCGCCGGGGACGTCAATCTCCCCGGTGTAGTAAACCGGCTTGCCGTTAAGCTCATACAGGCCGTTGCACACATTCATGAGGCGCTGGTACTCCTCCTGGCTGGGCGGGGCCTGGAAGGATTTGAACATCATATCTATGGCCCAGTCCAGCTCGCCCAGCACCTCGCAGCCGGGCAGTCCGGACAGCCGCCCGCAGAGCTTCACCAGCCGGGCGGCGGACATCAGGCCCCACACCCGGATCTGGACGTCCCCCAGCTCCTCCGCCCGCGCGTCAATGTCGGCGGGGACCCCGTTGTAGAGCAGCTGCTCCTCGTCCTCCAGCTGGCCGATGCGGTCGGAGCAGTCGTCCGTGAGCTTATCGCCCACCTTTTCATACACCCCGTCGTCAGCGCTGTAGATGGTATCCGCCCGGTGCAGCCACAGCTGCGCCCGGTTCAGGTCCCCCTGGTTCATGGCGGAAACACCCAGCTCGTAGCAGGTTTTCGCCAGACCCGCCCAGTCCTGTTTCTTCTGGCACTCCGCCAGCCGGTCCTCCGGGGCCTTTGCTCCTTGCTTGCCAAACAGACCAAACATATGTCTCAGCTCCTTCTTATGTTTCAGAGAGTGCTGAGCAAATTATAAGCCTGCCGTAAGGGAGTTGTCAATATGCAGGGGCAGCCCGAGGCCACCCCTGCATGCGTTCAAACATCCTTATTTAAACCGTACCGCCGTACCGTAAGCGATCACCTCGGCAGCCCCCTGCATCACGGCGGAGGAACCGTAACGGATATTGACAACGGCGTCGGCCCCCAGGGCCTCGGCCTCGTCCACCATGCGCTTGACGGCGATTTGCCGGGCCTCGTTGAGCATCTCGGTGTAGCCGGTGATTTCGCCGCCCACCAGGGTTTTCATGCCGGCCATAAAATCCTTGCCGAAGTTTTTGGACTGAACCACGGTGCCCTTCGCCATGCCCAGCACCTCAAATTCCTTTCCAGGGATGTAGTCAATGTTTACCAGTACCATAATTTTTTCCTCCTCATGTAATGTCACAGGTTTGATATCTTCCAGAGCGTCAATCTCTTGAAAGCGCCGTTTCAGCGCCCACAGGGCGGGAACCATCAGCGCGGCGCAGAACACCCCGCAGGCGGAGAACAGGATAAACAGCCATTGAGGCAGCTCGGGGATTATGCACAGGGCCCAGAAGCACACAACACAGGCCCCCATCAACACTCCGAACAGCACAACCCCGATTACCGCGCCCCGTTTCTCCCGGGCTTTAGTATTTCCTGGCTTCATCCAGCTCTCCTTTCTCAATCTCCCGCACCCGCTGCCACAGGGCGGCGAAGGTAAAGGGAATGGTGATAAGGTCGGCGACGGCCAGAATCAGCATCAGGGCGCTCAGCCAGCCCGGAGGCTCCAGCGTCCGCAGATAGAGCAGGGTCGCCACCGCCAGCAGCTGAAACAGGGTGCTGATTATCGCGGAGCGCACCGCCGCCTGCTTCTCAATATTTTTTGGCTTCATCCTCTTCGCCCCCCTTGACCTCCTTCCACCGCTGAATCAGCGCCGCGACGACCCCAATCCCCACGGCCAGAATCCCTCCGGCGTAAAACAGCATGATGCCAAAGGCCGCGCCCAGTTCCCGCATGAAGGGTAAAACCGGGCCGAAGGTCTGAAACAGCGTGGCCAACACCAGCAGCACCAAGCCCACCACCAGCAGCGTCACAATCACACCGCCCACCAGGCCATGTCCCTTTCCATCAGTATTTTTTCGCATCGTTCAGCTCTCCTTTCTTAAGCTCCTTTCGCCGCTGGCCGGTAGCGAAAAGGATTCCCACCGCATAGACCACCCAGCGCCAGGAGTACAGAATGCTCACAGGAATCAGCAGCAGGATCGCCGCGCCCAGCAGGCGGGTGCCAAGATTTCCCTGAATCCCCAGGGCAATCAGCCAAAACGGGCTGGTGATTGCCGCGACGAGCCGAAACCGGGACCACAGCGTTTGCAGCCGTTTCTTCCAGGCACAGGCAGGTTCCGGCTGAAGGTCAGTAGTTTTTCGCATCGTCTTCCTCTCCTTTCTGAATTTCCTTGATTCTCTGGACCAGGGCCAGCAGCACGCCCAGGATAATCACCCCTGGTATTGCCACCATCACCGCCAGCAGGGCCAGGGGCGGGGCGTCGGCGGGGTCGGCGGTGAAGCCCCACACCATCAGCACAATGAGGGCGGCCATGAGGGCGGTGGTCAGCAGGGCCATGACGATGGCGCCGGCGTACCGGACGGGCTTTGCGTCCTGTTTCTGCTTGTCTTGGAAGGTGGTGCCCCTCTGCTCCAGCCGCTCCATCTCCTCCAGCAGAGCGGCGGCGTCCAGGGCGTCCAGCCGCTCCTCCCGGTCCTTCAGGGATTGGCAAAGCTGAATGGATTGCTCCAGGCTTTTCTGCTCCCGCTCCAGGGTGACCAGATGGCGGCGCATACCGTCGGCCACCGTGCCGCCGGCCTGCATTTTTCGGATCTCCTCCAGGGGCACGCCCAGCTTGCGCATCAGCTTAATCTGGCGCAGGACGGCCACCTCCGCCTCACCGTAGTCCCGGTAGCCGTTTTCGCTGTTGCGGCGGGGGGACAGCAGGCCCTGCTCCTCATAGAAACGGATGTTCTTTTTCGTGATACCCACCTGGGCCTCTACCTCGTTGATTTTCACAGGCGGTCCCCCTTTCTTAGCTCTACTTTACACCTTCCACATGGGGGAAGGTCAAGGGGTTTTCTGCTTTTCATCCAAATAAAGTTTTCGGGCGAGGAATATCACCCCCAGGGTGAGCAGGGCGATTGTCCCCTCCGTAACGGCAACAGGGAAAAAGGCGTTGGTCAAAACGGCCACCATATCCACCAGGGTGTGAATCAGAATCGCCGCAGGGAACCAATACCACTTCCCCCGCTTGCGGACGGCGGTATACACCAGTACCGACAGGGCGATGTGCAGGCCCACTGCTGACAGCCGCTCAAAGGCCGTCCAGAAGTAGAGGCCCGCCGGAGTAGCAGCCATACCCTGGATTGCCGCCATACCTGCCTCCGGGATGGGTCCCATAACATCCTCCACAGCTGCCAGCCCGCCCCGGTTCAGCGCCAATGCGATGATAATGTTGTTCAGCATAGTCATCCCGGCCAGCAGCACTGCCTCAATTCCACCATGGCCCGCGCCATACAGCAAGGCATCTTCCGGTCCCCGGCTCCATCGCAGGGCCGATTTGAGGGCCAGCCACCGCCCGCACTCCTCAAACACCCCAGCCATCAGACCGGCGTACAGGGCGTACAGCCAGAGATTTCCTTGCAGTACCGGGCCCAGCGGACCTCCGAGCAGCAGCCTATGAGCCTGCTGCTCCAGCAGCAGGGCAAACACAGGGAATATCACGCAGCCAAGGAAGAAAAACCGCCAGCGCCCCCCAGTCCTCTTCCAAAAGAAAATCCCCAGTCCCAGAGGAAGGACCACTGTAAATATCCCGACCAGTGCCATGGTCATCATCGTGGCTTGGGCCACCATCAGATTATTTTCCATGTTCTTCAGCTCCTTTCTGAGGACAC
>JAAWCR010000034.1 GCA_022793355.1 Lawsonibacter sp.
ATAAAGCCAAAAGTTGACAGCAGTGGTATTTACAACGCACCGGGGCGGGACCGGCTCCCTGGCGCAGTGCGTATGGCGCTCGCTTCTGCTGCGCAGCCGGATTGCCTGCATTGGTTTGCCGCTTGCGCTTATTGTTCGCTTTTTTGAGGGCTGCTATAAATTTTACTGCTTCGTCTTTTTGAACTCCTCCCGGGATTTCAGGAAGGCCGTTTCCTCCCTGGATCCGCCTGACTGCACTTGAGGAGCGGCGGCGGCCAAGGCCTCGCAGCACCGTTTGGCCTCGCTCTTGCGGGCAAAGGTAGGGAAGGCGATCAGCCGGGCCGAGTCGTAGAGGTTAACATCGTAGGAGGTGGCGACCACCTTGCTGGTGGTATGGACCTTTTTGATCCAAAAAACGCCCTGGAGACTGCGGAGGAGAATGGCTTGATCCCCAATCAAAACCCAGGTGCGGCCCAGATCGACGTTGCCGAACGTCTGGCCTCCGGCTAAATCGTTGTCCACCAGGGCGAACAGGTCCGGGACAGGAAGGCTGGACTGGTCCGTTGGGACCTGGGCACGGATGGACTGGATTAGGTTGCTGTTTTCTACGTCGGCGCCGATGGCCAGGCGTTTTTTGCGGTGGATGCGGGCGCCCCAGATAAAGCAGATTCCGATGAAGAGGAAACCAGCGCCGAAAAACAGCGACAGTATCACGCCGCCGATTCCGAAGGATTCCCACTCAAAGATCGACATATATCCCAACATACCCAGAAAGATTATGCCGACCAGCGCGAAGGGGACCGAGCATATGTACATAATAATTTCCGATACCCTGCCGCCCTTTTCTCTTTTTAGATGTTTTTCGCAGTAGTTCATAAATACCAATCCTTCCTTTCATTTTACCGCAGCCCCGGGGGCGTCCTCCGCCCCCGAGAGCCGAGGAAACAAAAACGCCGTGCAGGTGCAAAGCCTACACAGCAAAGAAAAATCCTGGCAACACGACCGCGCAAATACCACAACAAACCAAGCCCTTTACAAAAAAGGCCGCCTGTCGTATAATATCCCATGCGGTGCGGCCAATGGCCGTTGTGTAGGTGATGAGTCCACCTATGCAGGCTTTGCGGGTGTTGGCGCACCCATAAAGCTGCCGCATTTTTGTTTTCCCTGTTATTATAGCAGAAACTTACATACTTTGCAAGCGTTATTACAAACGCCTCCTATCGGGCGGTATATTTATAAAAAATTAAAAGAATATCCCTTGACTGCCGGAGGACAAATGATTAAAGTAGGGTAGGTAAAAACAGGTATTGTTTGGAGGTCGATTCCAATGGCTTATAACGGAAGAAGTATGGGCCGGGGGCGGCGGCGTTCCCGCCGCGGCGGCGACGAAGTGCTGGTTCAGACTATGGCCCGGGCGCTGCTGTTCCCGGCGCTGCTGATTTACCTGGAGCTGGTGTTTCATATCCACATGAAAACTGCCCTGGTTTATGCCCCGGTGTATCTGTTCTTCGGCATTGCGGGCGGTTTTTTCCTCTCCGCTCTGACGCTGCCCTGGTCCAGAACGACCAACTGTATAACGACCAAGGTTCTTGCCGTGCTCGTCTGCGTGATTTTTGGGGCAGAGGTGGTTGCCAAAACCATTCTCCAGTCCTACTACGGCCTCAGCGCCCTGAAAATGGCGGCGGGAAACCGGCTCACGGATTACTCCGATGTAATCGTGTCCGCCATCCTGTCCAAGCTTCCTATCCTCCTTCTCCTGCTGCTTCCCGCCATCCTGCTCTGCGTGTCCGGCAGACGCCTGCTGGGCTTCGAGCGGCTGGACATCCGCTTCGCCGGACTGGTTCTGGCGGCGGCCCTCGTATTCCATGTGGTGGGGCTGGGGGTGATCCATCTGCCCTGGAAGGGGGACCTGACCCCCAGCGGCCTGTATCATATGAGCGGCAATGGTGACGACCAGGTGGAACAGCTGGGTTTGTGGACCATGCTCCGGCTGGACGCGAAGCACATGATTTTCCCGGCTAAGAACACCATGGGCAATGATTTCAGCGGCCTTGACACCCTGAATCCCAGCGGAACCAGCTCCGAGCCCCCCGACGGAAGCGGCTCTGAGCCTGCCCCGGGTCCCGTGATTGACACCTCCCCCAATGTGATGGATGTGGATCTGGCTGCGCTGGCGGAGAACGGGGCCAACGACGATATCAAGTGGCTGGCCAACTACTTCAACAGCGTCACCCCCACCCGGAAAAACGAGTATACCGGCATGTTTGAGGGGTACAATGTAATTCAGCTGGTTCTAGAGGGTTTTTCCGGCTACGTAATCGACCCGGAGCTCACCCCCACCCTCTACAAGCTGACCCATGAGGGCTTCGTGTTCAACAACTACTACACCGCCCTCCACTTTACCAGTACCTCCAATGGCGAGTGCCAGACCCTGCTGGGGCTCTATCCCTTTAACGGCCCCCCCGCCACCATGACCCGCACCGGGGAGCTGGGGACCAACTGCTACTTCTCCCTGGCCCAGCAGCTGGGCCGCAAGGGCTACCGCTGCCTGGGCTACCATGCCAACTCCGAGATGTACGGCCGCAGCGCCTCCCACAACAACCTGGGCTATGAGTGGCACCAGTTTGGCGAGGGCTTTGACGGCCTGGATCTGCGGGACAACGGCGAGCTGCAATGGCCGCAGAAGGATACCGTCATGGTTGAGGCCAGCGTGGACGACTATATCAACGGCACACAGCCCTTCCATGTCTACTACCTGACCATCAGCGGCCATATGCCCTATTCAAACAACCGGGTGGTGCGGCCCTACGAGGAGACCGTTCGGGCCCTGCCCTACAGCGAAACGACCCAGAACTATGTGGCTACCGCCATGGAAGTGGACCGGGCCCTGGAGCTGCTGCTGCAAAAGCTGGAGGCGGCGGGCAAGCTGGACAAAACCCTGATTGTGGCCACCGGAGACCACATCCCCTATTTCAACGTGGATACCTTGGAGGAGCTCACCGGGAAGAAGTTCGGCAGCTCCAAGGACCTGGAGTATCTGCATGAGGACAGCCTGAACTTTGACGTGTATCGAAACTCTCTTATCCTCTGGTCGGCCAGCATGGAGGAAACGGTGGTGGTGGATAAGACCTGTTGCCAGGTGGATATCCTGCCCACCCTGTCCAATCTGCTGGGGCTGGAGTACGACTCCCGCATGCTGGCGGGCAGCGACATCTTGTCCGACAGCGAGGGACTGGTCATCTTTACCTCCCGCTGCTGGAAGTCCGACCGGGGCTTCTACAACCGCTTTACCCAGGAGTTTACCCCTGCGGAGGGGGTTGTTATGACGGCGGAGGAACAGGAGAGCTATGTTTCCGCCATGAAAAAGCTGGTGAGCTATAAGCTGGAGAGCACAGGCATGATTGTCGAAAACAATTTTTATAACTGCCTGTTTTGATGAAATGAACTACCGCTGCCCCCGGGCAGCGGTAGTTCATTTTGTCGTTGTGAGAAGCCAGGCCAATCGCCCTTGGCTTTATGAAACAGGCGCGGCAATTATCATGCGGATTCGCCCGCCGGCGGAGTAGCCCAGGTCGTCGTACCAGCCGGTGAGCTTGTAATCCTCGCCGTTCACCTGGGACAAATCGGTCCGGTAATACCCCTGCCCGCTGGCGCTGTCCCGGAGGAGAACCTGAACGTTTTCGGCAAGCTTATATTCCGTTCCGCCGCCCATGGCGCTGAGAGCGGACAGGCTGTCCAGATTGACCGGGGTGAGCTGGCGGATACGTTTCAGACTGCCTTTCTCGTATACCAG
>JAAWCR010000035.1 GCA_022793355.1 Lawsonibacter sp.
GCCCTGCTGTCCATCCGCAAGGACCTGGGGCTGTACGCCAACCTGCGCCCCGCCGCTCTGCGGCCCGCCCTGGCGGAGGCCTGCCCCCTGAAAAAGGAGACCGCCGACAGGGGGATCGACCTGATGATCGTCCGGGAGCTGACCGGCGGCATTTACTTCGGCAAGCGGGAGCGGTACGCCACCGAGGACCGGGGAGAGGAGGCCGCTGACCGGATGGCCTACTCGGAAAAAGAGGTCGAGCGCATCGGCCGCCGGGCCTTTGAGCTGGCCCGCCTGCGGGGTAAGAAGCTGGCCAGCGTGGATAAGGCCAACGTGCTGGAGACCTCCCGTCTATGGCGGCAGGTGATGCATAAGCTGGCGGAGGAGTACTCCGACGTGGAGTATGAGGACGTGCTGGTGGACAACGCCGCCATGCAGCTGGTCCGGGACCCGGGGCAGTTCGACGTGGTGGTCACCGAGAACATGTTCGGTGACATCCTGTCCGACGAGGCCTCCATGATTACCGGCTCCATCGGCCTGCTGCCCTCCGCCTCCATCGGAGATGCCGCGCCGGGCCTCTATGAGCCCATTCACGGATCTGCCCCCGACATCGCCGGCCAGGACAGAGCCAATCCTATCGCCACCATCCTGTCTGTGGCCATGATGTTCCGCTATTCCTTCCATCTGCCCGCTGAGGCCGAGGCGGTGGAACGGGCGGTGGATGCGGTGCTCAACGAGGGCTGGCGCACCGCCGATATCGCCAAACCGGGTGAGGAAGCTGTTGGCACCATAAAAATGGGCGAACTCATTCGGGCGCGGCTGTAAACGGGGAAATTTTGACAAGAACCAGGTTTTGACGTATAATGTGGGCAGCGTCTATGAGGCGATGCCCACTCTTTTGCTGTTTGGAGGTGGCGCTATGGTATTCAGCAGCTTGGTTTTTCTGCTGTTTTTCCTCCCCGCCCTGTTTGTGTGTTATTTCTGTGTCCCCAAACGGGCGCGCTGGCTGCGCAATGCGATTCTGCTGGCCTTCAGCTTGTTTTTCTACCGCTGCGGCGGGGCGGACTATTTGCCGCTGCTGCTGGCGTCCATCCTCATTAACTACCTTGGAGGGCTGCTGGCCGCCTCAGACCGCCCAGCGGTGCGGAAGCTGGGCCTGTGGGGGGCGGTGGCCCTAGGGCTGGGGCTTCTGGGATGGTTCAAGTACGCCGGCTTTGCGGCGGCCAATCTAAAGGCACTGGGCCTGCCCGTGGCGGTCCCCGAAATCGTTTTGCCCATCGGAATCTCCTTCTTCACCTTCCAGGGGCTGAGTTATGTGATTGACGTCTACTGGGGGCATGCGAAGTGCCAGAAAAACCCGCTGTATGTGGCCCTGTATGTGGCCCTGTTCCCGCAGCTGGTGGCCGGGCCCATTGTCCGGTACACCACGGTAGAGGAGGAGATCACCTGCCGGAAGGAGTCTTTGCATGAATTTTCCCAAGGCGTGGTGCGTTTTCTCTTTGGACTGGGAAAAAAGATGCTGCTGGCCAACACCATGGGGGAGATAGCCGACGGAATTTTCGCACAGGTTCCGGAAACCATGGCCGTCGCCACCGCTTGGGTGGGGGCGCTGGCCTACACCCTTCAAATTTACTTTGACTTCTCCGCCTACTCCGATATGGCCATCGGTCTGGGACGGATGTTTGGTTTCCATTTTCTGGAGAATTTCAACTACCCCTATATTTCCTGCTCCGTTACAGAGTTCTGGCGGCGGTGGCACATCTCTCTCAGCTCCTGGTTTCGGGACTATGTGTATATTCCTTTGGGAGGAAGCCGGTGTTCCAGGGGGAGGAACATGGTGAACCTGACTGCGGTGTGGCTGCTCACCGGGCTGTGGCACGGCTCGTCCTGGAACTTTGTTCTCTGGGGGGCCTGGTTTCTGGTACTGCTCTTAGGGGAAAAATATCTGTGGGGAGGAGGGCTGTCCCGGGCTCCGGCCCCCGTGGGCTGGCTGTACGCCATGCTGGCGGCGGTGCTGGGCTGGGTCCTGTTCCGTTCTCCCAGCCTCAGCTATGCCCTGAACTTCTTGGGAGCTATGGTGGGCCGGGGGGGGCCGGCAGACGGGCAGGTGGTATATTATGTTCTGGAGTATTGGCCGGAGTGGATTGTGGCGCTCATCGCCATGCTGCCGGTGAAGGTTTGGCTGCAAAGCTGGTTGGAGCGCAGGACGAACCGGCTGGCCGGTCTGGCTCTGGACTGGTGCCCCAAGTTTATTGCACTTGGACTGCTGGGGCTGTCCTACCTGAAACTGGTGACAGGCAGCTTTAACCCCTTTATCTACTTTCAATTCTGAAGGGAGGGACGAGTATGAAGCGAATCAAGCTGTCAGAGCTCTTTGTCAGCATCTGCTTTCTGGCCTTCCTCTTTGGCGTGATGGCGCTGACAATAACCCGGGAAAAGGAGGACTACGCATTTTTTGAAAACCGGATGCTGGCTTCTGTGCCGGAATACACGCAGGAGGGGGACGGTGATGGAAGTTATGTCAGCCAATGGGAGCGCTATCTGGCCGACCACGCCGCCCTGCGCAAAACCTTGCTTTACGCAAAGACGGACCTGGATCTGGCCCTCCGGCGCCCGGTAGTGAATGAGACGGTAATTGGGGACGGAATTCTGCTGCCCTATCTCCCGGCGGAGCGGGTGAATGAGAAGGAGGTTGAAGTGCAGGCCCAGGCTATGGCGGAAAATTTGGAACGAATTGACCGTGCGGTAAAGTCATACGGCGGCTACTACTGCTATGTGTGCGTCCCCTGTCAGTACGATTACTATGCGGACCGGTATCCCAGCTTTCTCAACAACCGGGAGGAGTTGACCCGGCTGTCTTTGGATAAGTTGTCCCAGGCCATGGAGGAGCGGGGCGTGGACTTTTTGAATCTGTCCGAATTCTTTGCCCGACTGGGCCACCCGGACGAATATAGCTCTTTGACGGACAACCACTACAGCATGCAGGGGGGGTTTTTCGTCTACCAGCGCATACTGGAGCGGGTGGTGGAGCGCACAGGTCTGGAAATTCCCATCCTTCGGGAGGAAGACGTGATATTTGAGGAGATGCCCAATAAGTATCTGGGTTCCCGGGAGCGCAAGGTTTTTTCCCGAATCAATTTGGGAGAACATCTGTTTACCCTGCGGCCCAAAGAGGAGGTCCCGTTCACCCGCACCAACAACGGGGGAGAGGAATGTCCCTCCTCTGTCTATGCCATGCCCAGCTCGGAGTGGTCAGTTCTCACCTATATGTTCTATATGGGAGGAGATGTCCCGGAAACGGTAATCGACACCAACCGGGATGAACTGCCCAGTGTTCTCATTTACGGCGACAGTATGACCAACGCCGTAGAATGTATCATGTACCTCAGCTTTGATAAGATGTACTCTCTGGATCTGCGCCACTATCAGGATATGAGCCTCCTCGACTATATTGAGGAGGTCAAACCGGAGGTTGTAGTCTGTATCCGTGACCCGGAGGCCCTGCTGGATTTGAGCTATAACGGGGGTGCGGAATCTTAAAAAAATGTAAAATTTTTTCCCGCACTGGCAAATGTGGGACAGATGCGCTATAATGAATCAAAAGATTAAGAAGGGGTCGATGATGATGCCTGCAAACTGCTATGAAAGCCCTTTGTCCTCCCGCTATGCCAGCGGTGAGA
>JAAWCR010000036.1 GCA_022793355.1 Lawsonibacter sp.
CGACGAGCTGTTCGGCGGCTATATGAGCTACCACACCACCCCCGCCTACCGGGCCTACCGGAAGCTGCCTCAGCGCCTGCGCCGGGCGGTGAGCCGCTGGGCGGAGAAGCGCCCCCCCTTCAAAGGTAGGGGCCACCTCATCGAGGGGGGAAAGCCGGTGGAGGAGACCTTTTTGGGCCAGGCCTTTATCTTCGACACGGAGGAGGCTGAGCGGGCCCTCACCCCCGCCTACCGGGGCTCCCTCACCTGGCGGGATGTCACCGCCCCCTACTTCGGCGCGGTGAAGGACGCCGACGACCTGACCAAAAAGCAGTACCTGGATCTGCACCTGTGGCAGCCCCTGGACATCCTGCGCAAGGCCGACCGCATGACCATGGCCCACTCCCTGGAGCTGCGGGTGCCCTACCTGGACCGGGAGGTCTGGGCGGTGGCCCGGGCCGTCCCCAGCGGGCAGAAGATGCGGGGCAAAAACATCACCAAATATCCCCTGCGGCTGGCCGCCGTCCCCCTGCTCCCAGACGACTGGGTCAAGCGGGAGAAAAAGGGCTTCCCCGTCCCCTTCATCGCCTGGCTGCGGGAGGAAAAATATTACAACTGGGCCAAAGGCCTGATCTCTCAGGCATATGTAGCGGAGTTTTTTGACCAGAACTACCTGTTGGAGCTGCTGGATCGGCACTACAGCGGAACCGAAAAGACCCACCGCAAGCTGTACACGGTGCTCTCCTTCCTGATCTGGTATCAGGTCTATTTCCCCGAGCGCTGCGGGGTACAACCCTTCCGTCCCTGAACATCAAACCACGCCGGAATAGAATCCGGCGTGGTTTTTGTCCTATACGCGGCTCAGGCCAGGGGTTCAAAGTCGGAGGCAGGGTGCTTGCACAGCGGGCAGATATAGTCGGCGGGCAGCTCGTCCCCCTCGTAGACATAGCCGCAGACCTTGCACACCCAGCGCTTCTTCTCGCTGGGGGCGGCAGAGGCGGTGGGCTTTGGCTTGATGTGGGCCTGATAGTAGCTGTAGGTGGCACTGGGGGCAGAGGAAATCATGCCGCCGTCCAGCACATCGGCCAGGAACAGAGTGTGGGTGCCCAAGTCGGTGGCGGTCACCACCTTGCAGCTCAGCCAGGCGTTGGTCCCCTGGGTGACATAGGGAACGCCGCCGGCATCTTTGCCCGTGTGCTGTTCAAAGCCGGCGAACTTGTCCACGTCCCGGCCCGACTGGAAGCCAAAACGCTTAAAAAGTTCAAAATTTGCCTCTTCCGAGAGGATAGAGATGGTAAAGCGGCCCGTCTCCTTCACCATGTCGTGGGTGTAATTGCCCTTGTTCACGGCGATAACGATGCGGTTGGGGTCGGTGGTGACCTGAATGGCGGTGTTGGTAATGCAGCCGTTGTCCTTGTCCCCCCGGCGGGCGGACAGCACAAACAAGCCGTAGCTCAGGGAATACATAACCTTGTTGTCCATATAATTTCTCCTTAATCTGGTGTGGATGGGGTAAAGCCAGTCTACCACAGTTTTGCCCAAAAGTCCAGAAAGAAAACCGCAATTCAGCCTTTTCAGCCTTGGATTGACCCGTGGAATTTTTTGACGGCAAATTCTATGACCGGCTTATATAAAAGCATTGTCACCGCCATGTTCAGCCCGCCCTTCATCAGATTAAAGGGGAGAAACACCGGGAGCAGCAATTCCGCAACGGCTTCCCGGGAGCAGCCCATATAGACCGGCGCAATCCAATAGTTCCAGAGCAGCATTCCTCCAACCATGCACCCCCAGCCGCAAAGCAGCCCGGCGGCGGCGGACAAAACGCCGGGCCTCTTTTTGTAAATCGCCGCGGCGGTGCACGCAAAGGAGCAGCTTGCTATCACGTTCATGAGAAAACCCAGAATGCCGTTCTCGCTGATTGTAAACAGTTCCGCAAAGGACACCGCCACCGCCACTGTGAATGAGGTCAGCGGCCCAAACATCATGCCGCCGGCCGCGATAACGATGTCTTTGGGGTCGTACTTCAAAAACAGTACCATGGGCACGCGCCCCACAGCGGCGGCAGTATAGGCCAGAGCACAGAGCATCCCTGTCACCGTCAACTTTTTCGTCTTGCTTCCCATAAAAATACCTCCTGAATAAATTAACACCTGAAAGGACGCAATGCCTCTCAGGTGGAATCATTCAGGTGTACGGACGGTCAACAGGGCAGCTTGCCGGAAGGGTGAAAAAAAGTGCGCAGTCAGCTTTACCGCCGACCGGTTTCATACACCTTCTTCAAATCCAGACTATACTGTCGGTTTTGGAGTTGCACCAAATCAGCGCTTTTGCGCTCGCGGACTTTACCGCCGATCGGGAATTTCACCCTGCCCTGAAGACATTCACGATTCAGTTGTCTACGCCAGTATATCAGAGGGAACCCCGGCTGTCAACCGCCAATCGCCCCCGCCCCGGGCGGCGTCTCCGGAAATCATTGGTTGACAATGTAGACCATCCGTGATATGATAGGTCTACAAATTAGACCTAGCGGAGGAGAAAGCAATGCAAGAGATTCATCTGACCAACAGCGAGTGGTATGTGCTGGACTGCCTGTGGGAGCGGTCGCCCCAGACGGTGATGGAGTTGGTGGCCGCCCTGGGGGAGCGGCTGGGCTGGGCCAAGAGCACCACCATCACCACCCTGCGGCGGATGGAGGACAAAGGACTGGTTCTGTGCCAGACCCAGGGGCGCACCAAGCACTACGCCCCGGCGGTCCAGCGGGACCGGGCGGTCCGGGGGGAGACCCGCTCCTTTTTGAACAAGGTCTACCAGGGCAGCGTGGGGCTGATGGTGTCCGCCCTGGCCCAGGACAAGGCCCTGTCCAAGGCGGAGATTGACGAGCTGTATGAAATTTTGCGCGAAGCGGAGGAGGGAGAGTTATGAAATTAATGATACAGTGGGCCATTACCTCCAGCGTGCTGATTTTGATTGTGCTGGCGGCGCGGTTTTTGCTGAGGGACAGGCTGTCCGCCCGGCTGAAATACGCCCTGTGGGGGGTGGTGCTGCTCCGGCTGCTGGTCCCCTTCCAGGTGGAGCTGCCCGCCCCGGTTTCCGACGCCCTGCCAGTGCTGGCCTCCAATCTGGCCCCGGAGGTGGGACAGTGGGAGGAGCCATCCATCCCTGTGTTCCCTGAGCGGAGCAAACCTGTTGCCGAGTTCAATCTTGACATTGAGACCACACTAGAGCCAGGGGATATCTTA
>JAAWCR010000037.1 GCA_022793355.1 Lawsonibacter sp.
AGCCACGCCATTGTGCTGGGCCAGAAGCACGACGTCTCACGCGACCTGAAGATGACCCGTCCCGCCATCGGCTGCCACCTGATGGCCTCCATCATCTGCCCCCGTTTCCGTCCCGCTATGGCCACTGTCCGTCCCGGCGTTATGAAGAAGGCTGCCTTTGACCAGGCCAAGGCCGACGCCTGCGAGATTATTAAACCCAGCTTTACCCTCACCGCCGACGACATGCAGACCGAGGTGGTGGAGGTGGTCAAGGCCACCAAGAAGCTGGTGGACCTGATCGGCGCTGACGTGGTCGTCTCCGTGGGCCGCGGCATCTCCAAGGACGTAGAGGGCGGCATCAAGCTGGCTGAGGAGCTGGCTGAGGTCCTGGGCGGCGTTGTGGGCGGCTCCCGTGCCACCATCGACTCCGGCTGGCTGTCCGCCGACCACCAGGTCGGTCAGACCGGCAAGACCGTCCACCCCAAGATCTATGTCGCTCTGGGCATCTCCGGCGCCATCCAGCACAAGGCCGGCATGCAGGACTCCGAGTGCATCATTGCCGTCAACAAGAACGACACCGCCCCCATCTTCGAGATTGCTGACTACGGCATCTGCGGCGATCTGTTCAAGGTCACCCCGCTGCTTATCGAGGCCATCAAGGCCGCCAAGGCTGCGAAGTAAGGTTTCCCCTCTCATATGCAAGTGCGCCTGTCCCAAATAGGGACAGGCGCTTTTTTCACCTCTTCCTCCCCTCCTCCATACAATGGAGTAGAACCCACCGCCCTTTCCCGGGCGGTCCTGGAGGTATTGCTATGAAGCACGAACTAAACATCTGGGTGGTGGGCGGCGACCTGCGGCAGGCTAAACTGGCCCAGCTGCTGGCCGAGGACGGCCACACCGTCCATACCTATGCCCTGGGCCAGCCCCAGGATATTGTCCCCGGCCTCACCGCTGAGAACACCCTGCGCCACGCCAGCAAAGCTGACTGCGTGATTCTTCCCCTCACCGCATCCGCCGGTAATGGACTTCTCAACGCCCCCCTCGCACTGTCAGAGTATCCCCTGTCCCTTATTTTAGACCGGCTGTCCCCCCGGCAGTTTCTCTGCGGCGGCAGGCTGGACCCGGAGACAGAGGCGCTGGCAAGGGAGCGTGGGCTCACCATCCATGACTACTTCGCTCGGGAGGAGCTGACGGTGGCCAACGCCGTTCCCACAGCGGAAGGAGCTGTACAGCTTGCCATGGAGCATCTGCCCATCACTATTCACGGATCCAAGGTGCTGGTCATCGGCTTTGGCCGGGTAGGACGGCTCACTGCACAGCGTTTCCAGGCTCTTGGTGCCAAGGTCAGTGTGGCCGCCCGGAAATACGAGCAGCTGGCCTGGGCACAGGCCATGGGTCTCGGCGGAGAGCATCTCGCCCATCTGAGGGGCTGGCTGTGCGGCTACGACTTGATTGTCAACACCGTCCCCGCCCGCGTTCTGGGCCGGGAGGAGCTGGAGGACGTAAAATCCGACTGTCTTATCCTGGATCTGGCCTCCAAGCCCGGCGGCGTGGACCTGGGCGCGGCTGGCGAGCTGGGCCTCACCGTGGTTTGGGCGTTGGCCCTTCCCGGCAAGGTGGCTCCGGTGACCGCGGGGGCCGCCATCAAGGACACAATTTACAATATGTTGCGGGAGGTCGGACTTTGATGCAGAGATGCACACAGTGCGCCCTGCCGGTTCCGAATAGAAAGGAAGATTTCTTTGGAAAATAAAACTGTTGGATTCGCTGTGTGCGGGTCCTTCTGCACCCACGCCCGGTCTATGGAAGCGCTGGAACAGGTAAAGGCCCGGTTTGCGCGGGTGGTGCCCATCGTCTCCGAGGTGACGGCGGACACCGATACTCGCTTTGGCAGGGCCCACGACTTGATGCGGGAGATGGAGCGTATCTGTGACTGCCGGGTGATTTCCTCCATCCAGGCGGCGGAGCCCATCGGCCCGCAAAAACTGCTGGATCTCCTCATTATCTGCCCTTGCACCGGCAACACCCTGGGAAAGCTGGCCGCCGGGGTCACCGACACCAGCGTCACCATGGCGGCCAAAGCCCATCTGCGCAACTGCCGCCCCCTGCTTATCGCTCCCTCCACCAACGACGGCCTAGCCGCCTCCGCCGCCAGCATCGGCGCACTGCTGCCCCGGAAATACATCTATTTCGTCCCCTTCGGGCAGGACGACTTTGAGAAAAAGCCCACTTCTCTGGTGGCCGACTTCTCCCTGGTGGCCGACGCTGCCCAGGCGGCCCTGGAGGGATATCAGCTCCAGCCCCTGTTGCTGCGGGCATGAAAAATCGCCTGTGCGTCTTGCACAGGCGATTCAAATTTACTTTCCGCAGAAGTCCTTGGCAACCTCCACAATATGTTCCGCCGACAGGCCGAACTGCTTGAGCAGGTCAACCGCGGGGCCGGAGTGACCAAACTCGTCGTTGACGCCGATGCGGCGCACCGGCGTGGGACACTTCTCACTGAGCAAGGCGCATACCGCTTCACCCAAGCCACCGATGATCGAGTGCTCTTCGCAGGTAATGACCTTGCCGCACTCCCGGGCAGCCTTCAAAACCAGCTCCTCATCCAGAGGCTTAATGGTGCACAGATTAATAATCCGGGCGGAGATACCCGCCTCCTTCAAGGCCTTACCAGCCTCTACCGCCTCATTGACCAGCAGACCGTTGGCCAGGATCGCCACCTCAGACCCGTCCTGGAGAACCTCGCCCTTGCCGATTTCGAACTTGAAATCAGCCTCGTCATGGAAAACAGGGACAGCCAGACGTCCAAAGCGAAGGTAGACAGGTCCCTGATGCTCATAGGCGGCCTTGACGGCGGCCCTGGCCTCCACGTCGTCAGAGGGAGACATGACCACCATGCCGGGAATGGAGCGC
This sequence comes from Lawsonibacter sp., assembly GCA_022793355.1. GTDB lineage: Bacteria > Bacillota > Clostridia > Oscillospirales > Oscillospiraceae > Lawsonibacter. Next base: position 2,893 of record JAAWCR010000037.1, read on the forward strand.
ATGAGGGCAAAGTCCTCGCAGCACTGGTGGGAGGCTCCGTCTTCTCCCACAGAGATACCGCCGTGGGTGGCACCGATTTTCACATTCAGGTGGGGATAGCCGATGGAATTGCGCACCTGCTCAAAGGATCGCCCGGCCACGAACATGGCAAAGGAGGAGGCAAAGGGCACCAGCCCCATAGCGGCAGCTCCCGCAGCCGCAGCCACCATATTGCACTCGGCAATGCCGCAGTTAAAATGCCGCTCCGGGAAGGCTTTTTTAAAAATACCTGTTTTGGTGGCGCCGGCCAGATCGGCGTCAAATACCACCATATCCTCATGTTCCGCGCCCAGGGCGGCCAGAGCGTTGCCGTAGCTCTCCCGGGTGGCAATCTTTTTCACGTCCGCCATCTTACATCCCCTCCACTTCTGCCAGCTGGGCTCTCAGCTCGGCCATGGCAATCTCATACTCCTCATCGTTGGGTGCTTTTCCGTGCCAGCCGGCCTTATCCTCCATAAAGCTGACGCCCTTGCCCTTAACCGTTGTCATTACAATGGCGGTGGGAGCACCCTTATTCTCCTTCGCCTTGGTGAAAGCCGCCTCCATCTGGTCGAACTCATGGCCGTCGATCTCCACCACGTTCCACCCAAACGCCTTCAGCTTCTCGGGAATGGGGTACGGGTTCATTACATCGGTGATTTTGCCGTCAATCTGCAGGCCGTTGTTATCAATTATGGCACAGAAGTTGTCCAATTTGTAGTGGTGGGCAAACATCAGAGCCTCCCAGACCTCGCCCTCCTGAATCTCACCGTCGCCCAGCAAGGTATACACCCGGCAGCCCTTGCCCATATGCTTGGCAGCCAGCGCCATTCCGGCGGCCGCGGAGACCCCCTGGCCCAGGGATCCGGTGGACATATCTACACCAGGGACCGAGTTCATATTGGGATGACCCTGAAGGTAGCTGCCAATGTGCCGCAGGGTGACCAGATCATCCACAGGGAAAAAGCCCCGATTCGCCAGGGCGGCATACAACCCAGGCGCAGTGTGCCCCTTAGACAGGACAAACCGGTCCCGGTCCTCCCACCGGGGATTCTTGGGATCGACATTCAGTTCCTTAAAGTAGAGGTAAGTAAACAGATCGGCGGCAGACAAGCTTCCGCCCGGGTGGCCCGCCTTAGCCCCATGGGTGCCTTCAATGACGCCCATACGTACCTTGCAGGCTGCAGCCATTAGCTGCTTCTTCTCACTGGCTGTCATAGCGCTCTCCTTTTTATGAATAATTTATTGGTTTCGCTGGCTTCATTATAAAATAGTCTCTCAAAAAATACAAGAAGGAAAACCATCAAAACATATGCTTATTCCTTGTCTGACACATCTATTCCACTCATAAAAGTGTACTGCCAGAAAAGTTTAGCTGCGCAAAAGAAATGGCCGGAAAAAGGGACAGTAAGGATGATAAAATCAGGCCATGCTACCAGAAAGTAATGTACAGTCCTATCTGAACGAATCCTGCTTTCGCTTCAGCCGCCGCAACTTCGGTGGCGCTTTGCTGGAGCGCTTGTCCCTTGCTGTCGCCACCTCTGTCCGGCTGAGTTAAAGGGATAACCACATTAATGACCAAAGCGGAAATGGACGTAGAAGCTGAAAAGTCATGACCCCCTCGCCGCTGGCAAAGGGGGAAGGGTTACGCTTTAGTCCACCGTCCTGTGGACCCGCAGGGGAGGGCAAGGCCGGTTTGGGTGACGGGCAGGCCCAGCTCGTCGGAGACCGTATGCCCGCCAAATCGTTTGGATACCAGGGTCTCCAGAATGTAGGTGACCACGCTGGGGGCCAGCCCGGTGGTGTAGGAGTTCAGAATGAGGAAAAGCGGGTCGTCGGACAGCACGCCGCTCACCAGCTCCACAAAGGGGTAAAGGTTTTCCTCCAGCTTCCACACTTCGCCGGTAGGTCCCCGGCCGTAGGAGGGGGGGTCCATGATAATGGCGTCGTATCGCCGCCCCCGGCGGATCTCCCGCTCGACAAACTTGGCGCAGTCGTCCACAATCCAGCGGATGGGGGCCCCCTCCAGCCCAGAGGATTTGGCGTTCTCACGGGCCCACTGAACCATCCCCTTCGCGGCGTCCACATGGCAGACGGAGGCCCCGGCGGCGGCGCAGGCCACAGTGGCTCCACCAGTGTAGGCGAAGAGGTTGAGCACGCTTACCGGCCGGCCGGCGGTTTTGATTTGCTCCATGGCAAAATCCCAGTTGGCCGCCTGCTCCGGGAACAGGCCGGTGTGTTTAAAGTTCATAGGCTTTACGTTGAAGGTAAGCGAACCGTAAGACACCGTCCACCGCTCTGGCATGGACCGGTTGAGCCACTGGCCGCCTCCGGTGGAGGAGCGGGCGTAGCGTCCGGCGTTTTTCTTCCAGCCCGGGTGGGAACGGGGAGTGTTCCAGATAGCCTGGGGGTCAGGCCGGACCAGAAGATGCTCCCCCCAGCGCTCCAGCTTTTCCCCGCGGCCGCAGTCAATAAGCTCATAGTCCTTCCACTTGTCGGACAGCCACATCGCCGATGTCCTCCTTGCCGTCGTGATACAAATTAAAAACAGTATACCATTAACTGGGGAGGCACGTCAATAAATAGTGATTGTAATTTGCACTC
>JAAWCR010000038.1 GCA_022793355.1 Lawsonibacter sp.
GGCGAGGGCTTTGTCCGGGCCTGTTACGCCGCCTCCATGAAGGACATTGCTGAGGCCGTGGCCCGGATGGACAATTTCCTGACCAATTTGAGAAGAAAACAGGGACGAGAGGGTTAACGATGAATATTGTGTGTTTGGATATGGAGGGCGTCCTGGTCCCGGAGATCTGGATCGCCTTTGCTGAGGAGAGCGGCATCCCTGAACTGCGCCGCACCACCCGGGACGAGCCCGACTACGACAAACTGATGACCTGGCGGCTGGGCATCCTGAGGGAGCACGGCCTGGGCCTGAAGGAGATCCAAGCGGTGATTGCAAAGATCGACCCCCTGCCTGGGGCGAAGGAATTTCTGGACAAGCTGCGCGCTGAGACCCAGGTTATCATTTTGAGCGACACCTTTGAGCAGTTCGCCAGGCCTCTGATGGAGAAGCTGAACTGGCCCACCATCTTCTGCAACACCCTGGAGGTGGCGGAGAACGGGGAGATTACCGGCTACAAAATGCGCTGTGAGAAGTCCAAGCTGACCACCGTGAAGGCCCTGCAATCCATAGGCTACGACACCATTGCCGCCGGGGACAGCTTTAACGACCTGGGGATGATCCAGGCCAGCAAGGCGGGCTTCCTGTTCAAGTCCACCGAGGCCATCAAGGCCACCCACCCCGAGCTGCCCGCCTTTGAGGAATTTGACGGCCTGCTGTCTGCAATTGAGGGAGCGTTATAAATGTTTGCAAAATTTCTTGGGTGCACATTTGCCTTTGCGATAGCTTTGTTTGGCAGTGCGTTTTTGGGAGATGCAGGTCCCATTTTATTTGGCGCAGGCATGGCTCTTGCGCTTTTACTGCTGATTCTGTTGAAGCTGGAGCAGATTGAAGAGAAACTGAGCAAACTGACGAATCATGAAAATGAAAACGAGTGACGAAATATGAACGATTTATTTGAAAATCTGCCCTTCCAGCCCGCCAACATTTTGCTGCCCCGGGACTGCGACCTGTCCCTGTGGTCGGTGGTGGCCTGCGACCAATACACCTCCCGGCCGGAGTACTGGCAGCGGGTGGAGGAGCGGGTGGGCCGGGCCCCCTCGGCCCTGCGGCTGATTCTGCCCGAGAGCTGCCTGGAGGGGCCCAGCGTGGAGACGGACATCATGGAAATTAACAACACCATGAGCCGCTACCTCCGGGAGGGGCGCTTTCAGGAGTACCCCGACGCCCTGATCTATGTGGAGCGCACCCTGTCCAACGGCGGCATACGCCGGGGACTGGTGGGCATGGTGGATCTGGAGCAGTATGACTACGAGCCGGGTTCCAAGGCCGCCGTCCGGGCCACCGAGGGCACGGTGATGGCCCGCATCCCGCCCCGGGTGGCGGTGCGGAAAAACGCCCCCATTGAGCTGCCCCACGCCATGCTGCTGGCCGACTGCAACGATATTATACCGCCCCTGTCCAGCCAGACGGAGGAGATGGAGCTGCTCTATGACTTCGACCTGATGGAGGAGGGCGGACACCTCAAGGGCTGGCTGCTGACCCGGGAACAGAAGGAACGCACCGCCCAGGCGATTGGAGCATGGCAGGAGTGGGCGGACCGGGAGCGGGACGGCCTGCTCTTCGTAGTGGGAGACGGCAACCACTCCCTGGCCGCCGCCAAGGAGTGCTATGAGCGGCGAAAGGGTCTCACCGCCCCGGAGCAGTGGCCTGAACTGCCCTCCCGGTATGCCCTGTGCGAGCTAGTTCACTTTTACGACGGGTCGGTGGAGATGGAGCCCATTCACCGGGTCGTCTTTGGCTCGAAGCCGGAGGAATTGTTGGACGCGCTGATGGAATACTATCCCTCCGCCATCCAGGGCAAGGGAGAGGGACACACCATTTCCTTCGTTGTAAACCGCTGGAGCCAGGGAGCGCTGACGGTACAGAAGCCCCCCGCCCGGCTGCCGGTGGACACTCTTCAGCGCTTTCTGGACGATTACATAGCCGCCCACCCCAGAGCCCGGATTGATTACATCCACGGGGAAGAGGAGGCCCGGCAGCTGGCCGGAGAGCGAGAGGACGCCGTGGCCTTTCTGCTGCCTCCGCCCGACTGGACGGAGCTGTTCAACGCCATTGTCCGGGACGGGGTCCTACCCCGAAAGACCTTCTCCATCGGCCAGGCTCAGGACAAGCGGTTTTACCTGGAGGCGCGGAAAATTCGGAAATAACGGAACAAGGAGGGCGCCGCTGTGGAGGTACAGGCCTGCGCAAAGCTGAATTTGACCCTGGACGTGCTGGGCAAGCGCCCAGACGGCTACCATGATCTGCGGATGATCATGCAGTCCATCGACCTCTCCGATCGCCTCACCCTGGAGGAAAACGGGGGGGCGGGGCTGCGAGTGCGCACCAACCTCCACTTCCTGCCCAACAACGAGAAGAATCTGGCCGCCCAGGCCGCGTTGCGCTATTGGGAGGCCAGGGGTCTTCCCTCCAGAGGGCTGAACATTACCATCGACAAACACATTCCGGTCTGCGCTGGTATGGCCGGGGGAAGCAGCGACGCCGCCGCCGTCCTCCGGGCACTGAATGCCGTGGAGCGGGAGCCCCTGTCCCCGGTGCGGCTGGCTGAGGTGGGGGAGCGGGTGGGATCCGACGTGCCCTACTGCGTCCTGGGAGGGACCGCCCTGGCTGAGGGGCGGGGGGAGATCCTCACTCCCCTTCCTCCCCTGCCCCAGTGCTGGGTGGCGCTGTGCAAGCCGGAGTTTTCCATCTCCACACCGGCGCTGTTTGCCCGGATTGACAGCGTGCGCCTGCGCTGCCGTCCTGACACACAGGGGGCCCTTGCCGCCCTAGAGGCCGGCGACCTGGCGGGGGTGGCCCGGCGGATGTACAACGTCTTTGAGGACGCCCTGCCCGACCACCGGAGGACCAGGGTGAACGATGTGAAGAATCTGCTGATCCAGTCCGGGGCCCTGGGGGCCAGCATGAGCGGCACCGGCCCCACGGTGTTCGGCCTGTTCGACAGCGAGGAATGTGCTCGTCAGGCCCGGGAGCGTTTGCTGGATTTGGGCGGAGAAGTCTTTTTGGCCCGGACTGTATAAAAAAAGCTGACCGGGTAAATGGCACGGCTTCTGAAGATAAAAACGCGGAGCGCGGAAGCGCTCCGTATTTTTCGCTATTGACCCTGGACCAGGGGACAGATGGGATAAAACTCGTGTACACTCTCGTCGCCCCGGAGCAGGCGCAGCGCACCCAGGGCCAGGGCCTCCATCTCGTTCTCGCCGGGGAGAACCACCACCCGGCACAGGTTATGGAGGTAATCGACGACCATTCCAGTGAGCATTTTGGAGTTGGCCAGCCCGCCGGTAAGGATAACCGCGTCAATGAGCTCCCGGAAGCAGGCCAGCATGGTGCCCACCCCCTTGGCAATCTGGAGAGCTTGGGCCTGGTAGACCAGGGCGGCCCACTCGTCCCCCTGGGCAATGCGCCGCTCCACCTCCTGGCAGTCGTGGGTGCCCAGCAGGGCAGACATCCCCCCTTCGCCCCGGGTTTTTTTCAGCATCTCCGCCTTGGTATATTTCCCCGAATAGCACATATCCAGCACATAGAGCATATTCAGGCTGCCGCCCCGGTCGGGGGAAAAGGGGCCGGCATCGTCTGAGATGGAGTCGATAATCCGACCCCGGTTGTGGGCGGAGATGGATATGCCACCGCCCAGGTGGGCGACCACCAGATTCATGTCTTGATACCGCCGGCCCATGGCCTGGGCATACTTGTGGCCGGTGGCCCGGGCGTTGAGGACGTGGCAGAAGCTGGTGCGGGTGACCTCCTTGAAGCCGGTGACCCTGGCCTCCGGCAGCAGCTCGTCGCTGGTGACGGCGTCATAGATATAGGCGGGGACGTTCAGGGGCAGGGCAAACTCCCGGGCCATCAGCCCGCCCAGGTTGGAGGCGTGGTCAAAGACCGTGTGGTGGAGCAGGCAGTTGGCCAGGGCCTCGTCCACCAGATAGCCACCGGAGACAATGTTGGGAATGATGCCGCCCCGGCCCACCACGGCGGACAGCTGGGACAGGTCGTAGTCCTCCTGGGCCAGCCAGCTGCGTACCATGCTCACCCGGAAGTCCAGCTGGCCGTTGAGGGTTGTGTATGGGGCCAGATCCTGGTTGGTATGGACCGTGTTTTTTATCATCAGGGGCTTCTCGTCTTGGTATATGGCCGCCTTGGTGCTGGTGGAGCCGGGGTTGAGTACCAGAATATCAAAAGACATACGAACCTCCTAATTCATGGCCGCGCAGATAAGGATGGACCAGTATTTCTCCTCCGCCGTGGCCCCCCGGGAGTTGACGGTGATGGGAACCCTTGCCCCCAGCACCACCCCGGCCATCTCCCCGCCCGCCAGGCCGTAGAGGGACTTGCCCAACAGGTTGCCCGCCGCGATGGAGGGGGCCAGCAGGATGTCGGCGTCCCCGGCCACCGGGCTTTGATAGCCTTTTACCCGGGCAGCCTCCGCATCGGTGGCCAGGTCCAGGGAGATAGGGCCCTCAACCAGGCAGGGGCCGAAGTCCCCGCGCTCCGCCTCCTCCTTCAGGGCTGCGCTGTCCGCTGTCTCGGGCATGGCGGGGGTGACCGTCTCTACCGCACACAGGGCCACCGCTTTGGGGCAGTCGTACCCCAGGAATCGGCAAAACTCCACCGCGTTTCGCAGAATGTGACGCTTTTGTTCCAGGCTGGGAGCCACTACCATGCCGCCGTCGGTGATGTAGAGGAGTTTGTGGTAGCCAGGCACGTCCAAAATGGCCACATGGGACATCACCTCACCGGAGCGGATGCCCGTCTCTTTATGGACCGCCGCTTTGAGCAGTGTGCCCGTCTGAAGCATCCCTTTGATCAGCATGGCCCCAGCACCGGAGCGGATCAGCCCCACCGACTGCGCGGCACAGTCGGCGTCGTCCACGGTGTCCACGACCTGATCGGGCTCCAGATCCTCGCCTAAATTTTGGGCGAGGGAGATGATTTTCTCTTTGTGCCCCACCAGGATGGGACGGATGAGCCCGTCCCGCCGGGCGGCAAAAACCGCCTGTAAGGTGTGCTCGTCGTGGGCCGCTGCGACTACCGCCGCCTTGGGGGGTAAACTTTGAAGCCTGGTTTTCAGCTGGGGAAAGCTGGAAATGACCATAGCACCGTCCTCTTTTCTTCTGTCGTTGTTTATATTTTAACATCCGGGCCGCAAAAAGTATAGCGGAAAATTACCGTTTGCCCTCTTGACGGATGGACTGAGTTTGAGTATAATATTCGTTGCGTGCTGGTGTGGCACAAGGATGGATCACATCACTTGTCATAACGGAGGTGCGGGCTGTTGATAAGAGTATCGGACCGTTCCTCATAAAATGCTGCTGTGGCTCAGTCGATAGAGCAGCTGATTCGTAAGCAGCAGACCATCACTTTTACACTTTAAATATGCTGATGTGGCTCAATGGCAGAGCATCTCACTCGTAATGAGAAGGTTGTGGGTTCGATTCCCACCATCAGCTCCAAAATCAGGCTAATTTCCACAAGGAAGTTAGCCTGATTTTGTATATTTCGATAGTTTCCTTCATAAACGCACAATTTTACCATTTTTATCCATCTTTCTTCTGAAACGGTCGGCACAAACTGTATGACGGAAACGATACGGATTCATTTCCGAACCGCTTAACCCTGCCTTTTGCACATGCCTTTTTCTTTCCGGAAAAAACACTTGCGCCGGCACAGCTTCCGTGTTAATATAAGATTTGGTATAATTAAGAGCATACATAAACTGTCTGCTCTGATTTTCTGACCGAGGAAGTGTAGGTATGTATCGCTGCTGTGTCCATTTTTACCTGGTTGGATGGGAGAAACAGGATGCCGAACTTGTAAAAGGGATCCCCCCGCTGGAGAGCTTTTCTCACGTTTTCGCCGAGAGCCCCCGGCCGGAGCAGGAGCTGGCGGCAGCGGCGGACGTGATCCTGGCCGATTTGCGGAAGCTGGACGCAGTCGAGACGGTTTCCTCCCTTGCCGCCGCCCGGCGGGAAGGCTCCCAGCTCATTGCCCTGGCGGAGGCTGAGCAGTTCGTTCCGCTGTCCCCGTTCCTGCCCCAGCTCCAGGATATCTGGACCGCCCCGCTAAGCGCACCGGCGCTGCAATTTCGCTTTCAGCGCTGGCTGGAGGGCTATAAGCAGTCCAAGGATCTGTGGCAGACCGATCAGTTCCTGGAGGCCGTCATCAACGGCGCCCCCAACATGGTGTGGTTCAAGGACAAAAACGGCATCCATGAAAAGGTGAACGACGGCTTCTGCAAAACGGTCAACAAGACCAAGGAACAGGTTCAGGGCCGGGGCCACGCCTACATCTGGGATGTGGAGCACGACGACCCCGCCTGCATCGAATCCGAGCGGATTGTCATGGAGACGGAGCAAACCTACGTCTCCGAGGAGACGGTGCAGACCGGCGGCGGCAACCGCCTGCTGACCACTTATAAGTCCCCCCTCTACGACCTGGACGGCAGCGTAATGGGCACGGTAGGCGTGGCCATCGACATCACCCAGGAACGGGCCTACGAGCAGGAAATTATTCAGCAGAACCAGATCCTGGAGGCCATTTTCACCGCCCTGGACTGCGGCATCATCTGCCACTCCCTGGACGGCTCCCAGATTATCAGCATCAACCGCGCCGCCCTGGACATTTTGGGCTACAGCTCCCAGGAGGAGCTGACCAAGGACGGCTTTTACATCGTCGCCCCCTCTGTGTTGGAGGAGGACCTGGAACTGCTCACTGCGGTTATCACCAGCCTGAAAAAAGAGGGGGACAGCGCCAGCGTAGAGTACCGCGTTCACCATACCAGCGGGGACATCCGCTATATCATGGGCACCTTCAAGGTGCTGCGGGAAAACGACCGGCTCTACTGCCAGCGGTTCCTCCTGGACTACACCGCCCAGAAGCAGCGCGAGCAGCAGGAGCGTCTGGAAACCGAGCGCCGGCAGATGGAGCTGGTGCAGGCGCTGTGCGCGGATTTCAGCCTGGTGTGTGCCTTTAACCTGGACACCGGCATCGGCCAGGCCCTGCGCACCGGCGACTGCCCCATCGGGCTCTTGAACACCCTGTTCAGCGGGGAGCTGGATTTTGAGCACTGTATGGAGCAGTACATTGCCAACTGCGTCTATGAGGAAGACCGGGAGGCGATGCGGCAGGACTGTCACCGGGAATATCTGGCGGAAAAGCTGACGGAAAAAGAGATTTTCTATCTGAACTACCGCACTCTCTGCTGCGGGACAATGCGCTATTTCCAGATGAAGGCCGTGCGCACCGGCGACTGGAACCGTACCCGGGCCGTGGTGCTGGGCTTCCGCAACGTGGACGAGGAAACCCGCCAGGAGATGGAGAAAAAGACCATGCTGGAGGACGCCCTGGCCCAGGCCAATCAGGCCAGCCGAGCCAAGAGCGTGTTCCTGTCCAACATGTCCCACGATATCCGCACCCCCATGAACGCCATCGTTGGCTTCACCACCCTGGCCATCACCCACCTGGACCAGAAGGAGCAGGTGGAGGGCTATTTGAAAAAAATCCTCACCTCCGGCAACCATTTGGTGAGCCTTATCAATGATGTTTTGGATATGAGCCGCATTGAGAGCGGCAAAATGCGGCTGGAGGAGGCACTTTGCCGCCTGCCCGACATCCTTCACGGCCTGCGCAGCATCATACAGGCGGATGTCCGAGCCAAACAGCTGGATTTCTACATCGACACGGTGGATGTACTGGACGAGGACGTCTACTGTGACAAGCTGCGCCTGAACCAGGTACTGCTGAATCTTCTGAGCAACTCCATCAAGTACACACCTACCGGCGGCGTGGTCAGCATGCGCATTATTCAAAAGCCCGGCGCCCCGGTGGGCTTTGCCAGCTATGAGTTCCGCATCAAAGACACAGGCATCGGCATGAGCAAGGAATTTGTCGCACACATTTTCGAGCCCTTTGAGCGCGAGCGCAATTCCACTATCAGCGGTATTCAGGGCACCGGCCTGGGGATGGCTATCACCAAGAATATCGTCGATATGATGAATGGCTCCATCCAGGTACACAGCGAACAGAATGTGGGAACGGAATTTGTCGTAAGCTTCACCTTCCGCCTCCACTCCGGTCCCAAGGAGATTCCCACCATCCCGGAGCTGAAAAACTGCCGCGCCCTGGTGGTGGACGACGACTTCAACACCTGCGACAGTGTGTCCTACATGCTCCAGCAGTTCGGCATGCGGGCGGAGTGGACCCTGTCTGGCAAGGAGGCCGTGCTCCGCACCCGTCAGGCCGTCATGCGCGGAGACACTTACAGCGTCTATATCATCGACTGGCTTATGCCCGACCTCAACGGCATCGAGGTAGCCCGGAGAATCCGCAAGGAGACGGGAGAGGATGTGCCCATTATTATTCTCACCGCCTACGACCTGTCCGACATTGAGGAGGAGGCCAAGGACGCCGGCGTTACCGCTTTTTGCAGCAAGCCGCTGTTCATGTCCGAGCTGCGCACCTGTCTCAGCTCCATCGTCGGCAACGGAAAGGACACCCAGGAAACTCCTTGTCCGAATCCCCAGAATCGCCGCACCGGCCGCATCCTCTTAGCGGAAGACAACGAGCTCAACCAGGAGATTGCCACCGCAATTCTTACCGAGGCGGGCTTCACCGTGGAGGTGGCTTCCAACGGCCAGATTGCCGTGGATATGCTCAAGGCCTCCGCCCCTGGTTACTACCACTTGATCCTCATGGACGTACAGATGCCCGTGATGGACGGCTATACCGCCACCCGTGCCATCCGCGCCATGGACAACCACAGCCTGTCCTCCATCCCCATCCTGGCTATGACGGCCAACGCCTTCGAGGAGGACCGCCGCGAGGCCCTGAGCGCCGGCATGAACGGTCATATTACAAAGCCTATCGACATCAAAAAGCTCCTGAAAAACCTGGAGCAGATTATGGAATGACAAATGCCCGCTGGATTCCTCCAGCGGACATTTTTTTGCCGTCCGCACCTTTCTCCCGGCAAATTAGCGTCTGTCCTTTTTGGCATTTCGCTTGTCCTCATCCACCTCATAGGCCTTGATTATCTTCTGGACCAATGCGTGGCGCACCACATCCGACTCGTTAAGGCGGAGGATGGCAATATCCTCCACTCCCTTCAGCACCCGCATGGCCTCCCGCAAACCGGACACCTTGTCGGCGGGCAAATCAATCTGCGTAATATCTCCGGTAATGACGATTTTGGAGCCAAAGCCCAGCCGGGTTAGGAACATCTTCATCTGTTCCCGGCTGGTGTTCTGTGCCTCGTCCAGAATAATAAAGCTGTCATCCAGCGTGCGGCCCCGCATGTAAGCCAGAGGAGCCACCTCGATGTTGCCCCTCTCCAGGTACTTTTGATACGTCTCCGGGCCCAGCATCTCAAACAGCGCGTCGTACAAGGGCCGCAGGTAGGGGTCCACCTTGGATTGCAGGTCGCCGGGGAGAAAGCCCAACCGTTCCCCCGCCTCCACCGCCGGACGGGTGAGGATAATCCGGTTGATCTCCTTGGCCCGGAAGGCGGCCACGGCGGCGGCCACGGCCAGGTAGGTTTTTCCGGTGCCAGCGGGGCCGATGCCCAGGGTGACCACGTTGTTCTTGATGGCCTCCACATACTTCTTCTGCCCCAGAGTCTTGGCCTTGATAGGCTTGCCCTTGGCGGTGACACAGATTACGTCTCCGGCCAGCTGGACAATCTGGCTCTCTTTGCCCTCCTTCACCAGCTGAAGCACATAGCGCACATTCTGTTCGTTGATAGCCTCCCCCTTGGAGGCCAGGGTCATCAGGTTTTCAATGGATTTGACGGCGTGTAAAACCCCCTCCGGATCCTCCCCTGTCACCTTGAGCATGGAGTCTCGGCTCACCACCGCAACCCCCATCTCGTGCTCAATCATGCGGATATTTTCATCAAAGGAGCCAAACACGTTGATGGTCTCCTCCAGGCGCTCTAAACTGATGGTCTGTTCTGTCATTGGTAAAAAATCTCCTTGCTCTGGTCTATCATTGTGCGGGCCCGGCGGCCTTGGCGCCCCCTACGGGTTCTCCGGCAGTTCCCACGTCCCCGGCTGTTCCTCGCCAATCTCCTCCAGGCACTGGGCAGTCAGGGTGACCTCCAGCCTACCGCCGCTGATTTTTGCGGAAAACCGGGTGTCTTCCACCTGTCCATCCTCCCCAATCAGGGCTTTTAGCTGTTTTTCCAGCTCCTCCTCCAACAGGCTTTGGGCGGCGGTCCGGTCCACCTCCACCGTTCGGGCGAAGTACTCCCGAAAGGTCTCCCGGCTCAGGGACAGGGGCAGCGCTCCCCCGCCGGGCAGCTCCGCCTGGCGTACAGTTGTCATTTTATCATACATGGGCCAGGAAATACTAGTGTTTCCGAAAATTTTTACCCGCTGTCCGAAAATGTTTACAGACCAGACATTTTTTTCCGCCCCGGTGTAGTTCTTCACCCTTGTCTCCAGGGGAATTGCGGCGGTGAGCACCCGCCAGGTCCTGGCCCACACCCTCCCCCGGGCGTGAGTCTGGTAGTACCGGTTAGGCATATCGCTGTACTTGGGCGGCTCCATGGTAACGGTGCCCGCAATCAGCACGTCCCCTTTTGCCACCACGTCCCCTTCCGCCACCACCGCGTCCCCCTGCTCCGCCTCCACATGGGTCACCACGCCGTCCGCCTGGGCGACGATGTCAAAATATCCCAGCTCCTCCAGCCGCTCCGGCGTCTTTATCTCCTCCCGGACAATCACCTCAAGGCGGGTGCCGTGGAGGTTCAGCCCCATCCAGGACAGGCTGTCCAGCTCCACCAGCGCCTCCTGCGCCAGCTGGCTCAGGTCCAGGGAGGGGCCGTACACCCCCGGCCGCACCCCCAGCTGACGCAGGCAGGTGAGGATAACGGCGGCGGGTACTGTCTCATTCCCCGTCACCTGAATGCTCAGCACAAAGCGGGACAGAACGCTGACCGCGCACAGAGCAAAGGCCAACCCCGCCAGAAAGGCGTATCGGGTACGGAAGCGCCCCAAAAAGTCGGGCAGGCCCCGGCTGGCCTCCCGCTCCGTCACGCATCCCGCCCGCTCGGCCAGCTCCTCCAGGCGGCCCAGGGTGCGGCGGCGGGTGGTGAACCGGGCCGTATGTTCATCCAGCCACTCCATGGCCCAGAAGTCGATGTTCTCCTGGGCACACAGGTTGATAAAGCGCTCGGGGAACAGCCCAGTCACCCGCAGCACCACCATCCCACGGATGAAATTCATCAGCTTTCTCATAGCGGCCCCCTATACCAGTGTAATCTGCGTGATTTTTCCCGTAATGAGCAGCTCCAGCCCCGTCATAGCCCGCAGCTCCAGCCCCTCCCCCGCAATTTTGATGACCCAGCCGCCCCCGCTGACATGAATCTCCTCCCGGCCATAGGCCAGAATGCCCCTGTGGTTCTCCAGGCGCAGCTCCCCGTCCCCCACCAGCTCCAGCTTGGGCAGCCCCGCCAGGGCGTCGGCGGGCAGGTCGAACATCTCCGCCGTCCGCTCCAAAAACCGGGAGCGCCGGGGTTTTCGGTCCATAAAAATCACCTCTCCCCTATCTATATGAGGGGGAGAGGTGAAACTTGTCTCTTAAAATATTTGCTCAATCCGCTTTTACCCGCGCCTCCACGACTCGGTTGTTTTCCAGGGAAACGTATAAATATTCCGGAAATATGGCCCAGGGCCGGCCTGCGGCGTAGACCAGCACGGTTTTCGCCGCACCGCCGCCGCTCCCACGTACCTGCATTTCGTCATCATCCGTCCCCAGCAGGGCCTCCACTTCCCCGCGGGTCATGCCCTCCAGGCCGTTGTACTGCTCCATCAGGCTCTCCACCAGCTTTCCCCGGCGGGAAATATCAGTATCCGCCCAGCGCTCCGGGGTAAAGTGCCGGTCATACTGCCGCCAGGCCAGAAGCAGGAGCGCGGCTACCAGGAAAATTCCCAGCCGCTTGTGCGCCAAAATCCATTTCATTTTGATTCCTCCTCCGGCACGAACTCTAAAATGTCCCCCGGCTGGCAGTCCAGCGCCTTGCAGATGGCCTCCAAAGTGGAAAAGCGCACCGCCCGGGCCTTATTGTTCTTCAAAATGGACAGATTTGCCATTGTTATGTCAACCTTCTGCGCCAGCTCCCCCAAAGAAATCTTTCGCCTAGCCATCATCACGTCCAAATTCACCACAATCGCCATAGCCCGCCCCCCTAAATGGTCAGGTCCTGGTCCTCTTTCAGCTCCGCCGCCTGACGGAACAAGGCGGACATCACCAGAAAGAGCAGACCGGCCATAAGGAACCCCAGGATGAACAGGGTGTTGTAGGTAAACAGCGGGGCGGCGCTATGGTCGTGCCCCAGCCACCAGAAAAGCCGCGCCAACGCTATGCTGGAGAGCATCCAGCAGCACACCGCCGCCCGGCTCAGCGCCTGGGCGTTTTTTATCTGGAAGGGATTGCCCTCCAAGATGGTGTCCAGCACCTTCTTGGCCTGCCAGAGAATCATAGCGGTACAGCCGCCGCACAGCCAAAAGAACAAGCTCAGCATCCTTACAGACGTAAGCTCAAACAGACAGCGGAACCCACCCAAACACACAACTCCAACAAAAAGGAGCCCCCTCTCCTGCAAGGCCCATGCCAATGCCTTTCGCCACTCCGGGTCTGTCATTGTGTCTCTGTCAAGCCAAACCACGGCCATTCCAGGTACAAACAGCATACAGGCCAAATTGACCGCCAGTACGACAAGCACCATCGTTCTCAAAACAGCGGCCAGCCTCTGAACAGCCGTCTTTTCCATGGGTAATTCCCCCTTTCGGTTGGTTCCATCCTAGCACAGCCAAAACTGATTGTCAATATATTTTTATTGTTTTTCGATAAATTTCAAAGAAGGAAAGCGCCCCTTTCTGAAAGGGGCTCCGCCCGGAGGGCGGTGGGGACTGCCTTCGGCGAAGCCGAACATACGAAATAACCCAAATTTGCTCCACACGTTTCGCCTGCGGCGAAGCACAATCCTCCGCCCCAGTTTACGAACTGGGGCGCCTCCTTTGAAAGGAGACTTTTTACGCTCTCCTGTCAGCCTCCGTTCTTGGCGAAATGGTCGCACCAAGGGCGCAGGGTGCACTCCCCGCATTGGGGCCGGCGGGCAATGCAGACGGCACGGCCATGGAGGACCATCCGGTGGCAGAAGTCGTTGGACTCCTCCGGGGGCAGAACCTTTCGCAACTGCTGCTCCACCTTAGCCGGGTCCTTGGTGCCGTCGGTGAGGCCCAGCAGGCCGGTGATGCGGATGCAGTGGGTGTCCGCCACCACCACGCCAGGGGTGTGATACACGTCCCCCAGAATCAGGTTTGCGGTCTTTCGACCCACGCCGGGGAGCTTCAGCAGCTCCTCCATCCTGTCCGGCACCTTTCCGCCATAGTCCCGAAGCAGCATCTGGGAGGACAGTACAATATCCTTCGCCTTAGCCCGGAAAAAACCGGTGGAGTGAATCAGCTCCTCCACCTCGGAGACGTCGGCCTCCGCCAGGGCCTCCAGGGTGGGGAAACGGGCGTAGAGGGCGGGGGTCACCTTGTTTACCCGCTCGTCGGTGCACTGCGCAGCCAAACGGACGGAGAACAGCAGCTCGTAGTCCTTTCGATACTCCAGGGAACAGATGCCGTCCGGGTAGAGTACCTTCAATTCCTCCACAATGGCGCGGATATCCTCGGGGGTCTTGTTCATAGCGGTTCACCTCTCACATGTGATACAGGGGTGTGCGTGGCGGGCAGACGGGGTCCGCCCCTACACTATATCACACCTCCGGCAAAATTTCGACCCTTTTTTCTAAAACTCCCCTTGTACTTTTTCCCCGCCGCCGGTATGATGGAGGAGTGAGGTGACCTTCTATGAAAAGTCTGTTCCGATGCCCCCTGTGCGCCGCCCCGCTGGAGCGGGAGGAGACCCGATGGTTCTGTCCCAACCGGCACAGCTTTGACCGGGCCTCCGCAGGGTATGTCCACCTTCTCCCGGCCAACCAGAAGCACTCCAGAGACCCGGGGGACGACAAGGCCATGGTGGCCGCCCGGTCCGCCTTTTTGGAAAAGGAGCACTACGCCCCCCTGCGGGACGCCCTGTGCGCAGCGGCGGTGGAATCGCTCGCTGGCTCCCCCTTCCCTGTCCTGCTGGACAGCGGCTGCGGGGAGGGCTACTACACCGCCGGCCTGTTTCAAGCTCTGGTCCAGGCCGGATACACACCCCGGACCGCTGGAATTGATTTGTCCAGAGCCGCCCTGCGCCGGGCCGCCAAGCGCCTTCCGGAGGGAGAATTTGCGGTAGCTTCCGCGTATCGCCTGCCCATAGCTGACCGGTCTGTAGCTGTGCTGACTAATATTTTTTCTCCCCTGGCCATTGACGAATTTGCCCGGGTACTCCGCCCCGGGGGGCTGTTCTGCTACGCGGTGCCTTCGGCCAGACACCTTTGGGAGATGAAAGAGGTCCTGTATCCCAACCCCTATGAAAATCCGGTAAAGCGGGAGGAGTACCCCGGCTTCACCTGGCAGGGCGTCCGGGAGGTGCGCTACTCCCTGTCCCTCGCCAATTCCGCCGATATCATGGCCCTGTTCCGTATGACCCCCTACGCCTGGAAAACGCCCA
>JAAWCR010000039.1 GCA_022793355.1 Lawsonibacter sp.
AGATAGACGGTGAAGGGCAGGGCGGTGGCGGCGTAAACCACAGCCAGCGTTACCAGGTTGTTCATAAAGATGTTGTTCAGCTTGAACAGGTATTTCATCCAGCTGTCCCAATCCCGCATCATCAGGAAGATGGGCACCACGATGTAGTTGACGTTGATAAACAGCCCGGCCATAAAGGCGGTGTTCAAAAACCGGCCGCCTCGGAAGTGGAAGCGGGACAGGCAGTAGGCCGCAGGGAGGGCCACCACCAGCAGGATGGCCAGGGCCAGGGCGGTGACGATCACCGAGTTGAGCATATAGCTGCCCATGCTGGCGGCGTTCCAGGCATCCACAAAATTCTGCCAGTAGAAGGTGGCAGGCAGGGCCCAGGGGTTGCCGTAGAACTCGCTGTTCTGCTTGATGGAGGCCAGGAAGACCCAGGCTACTGGCACGATGATGACAACTGCCAGCGTAATGAGTACCACATAGATAAAGGCCTTGTACAGGGTGTCGGCGGAATTTGTTCTTTTCATCTTCTCATCCCTCCTCTCACATCTGAAGCACATCTCGCTTGGTGACATGGTTGACCACAGCGGACAGAGTGAAGGAGAATAGGAAGATAATCACGCCGGCGGCCATAGCATAGCCGTACAAGCCCTCGTCCTTCTGGGCGTACATAAAGCTCAGGCCCACGTCGGCCATCCCCTTGGCCACCATAGCCTTAACGAACAGAAACGCCATGTTGATGGTAGAGATGATAAAGAAGGTGAGGGTAGTTCGAATGTTGGTCCAGATCAGGGGCAGGGTGATCTCAAAGAACTGGTTCAGCCGCCCCGCGCCGTCCAGGCTGGCCGACTCATACAGGTCCACGGGAACGGCAGACATGGAGGCCATGTACATGACCATATAGTAGCCGATGGCCTGCCACACCATAGCGATGATAACGCTGACGATTACCATAGGCTGGTCCTTCCAGAGCACCATGACATCCCGACCGGCAAACAGAGAAAAAATGCTGTTGAGCATTCCATTTTCCGGCTTGTAGATGGCGGAGAAGATGCCGGCGATGACCACCACAGAGAGAATATTGGGGATGTAGAAGATAATGCGGAAGAAATTTTGCCCCTTGATCTTCTCTCGGGTGAGGATGGCGGCGAAAACAATGGCAAAGAAAAAGGTGATGATAGTCACGGTAACGATGAGCAGGATGGTGTTCTGCATAGAGACGATGAACTTAGTATCCTTGAACAGAACCTTAAAGTTGTTCAGACCCACAAAGGTCTCGGTGGGGGAGTAGGCTCCTCGCTGGAACAGAGACATACGGAATACGTTGAAGGTTGGTATGACCATGAAGAGTAAGAACAGGATGGTTGCCGGAGCCACACACAAGGCGATAAACCGGCTGCGGCCTTTACTGCGCATGGGATCGCTCCTTTCTCTCTGAAATAACCGGCGGCGGTGAGCGGTTTTCGCTCACCGCCGCCTGTTTTACGGACGTTCAAATGGGTCCGGGCGGGGGAAAATTACTCCGTCACCAGATGGGCGCGCATCTGGTCGCTGCCGGCCTTAATGCCGTCCACCCACTGATCCCGGGTCATGGATCCGTTGACCAGGCTGTTCACGGGATCGAAGAAGACCTCGCGCACGCTGCCCAGGCCGGGAACGGCCTCATAGGCGGCAAAGTTGCCCATGGCGGCATCGGCGCCGTTATCATAGATGGAGTAGAACATCTTGTTGTCGCCCTCGAAATTGTCGGTGATGCCGGGTACGGGCTGGACAGCTCCGCCCTTGGCGAAGATGGCGCAGGCCTTGTCGCTGTACAGGAAGGCGATGAACTGCTTGGCGGCATCAATGTTGGCGGCCTGAGCGGGGATCCAGGCCTGCTCCAGCCAACAATAGCTGGCGCCATTGCCGCCGGCCTTGGCGGCGGGCAGGGCAGTCATGCCCCACTTGAAGTTATCGGCGCGGAGGGCGTCCTTCATCTCGTTGGGGAGCCAAGTGCCGTTGGGGCAGAACAGAGCCTTGATGTCCAGAATCAGCTGCTGGTTCTGGGCAAAGTCCTGGTCGTTGGCCTGGGCAGGGGTGACAGGGTTGGTATAGGAAGCCAGCTTGGCCACGATGTCAAAGCACTCCTGAGCCTCGGGGGTGTCCCAAATGCCCTCCTCATAGACCAGAGCCTTGTTATAGAAGTCAGCGCCGCCCACAGAGTACATCAGGGCATAGAAGAAGGCGTCAAAGTAGCCGGTAGTGGGATAAGTAAACAGATAGATGTCCTCGGCCTTGGCCTTGTCGCCCAGCTCCCACATCTCGTCCCAGGTCTTAGGAACCTCCCAACCCTTCTCCTCGAAGAGGCCGGCGTTGTAGAACAGTCCGCAGGGGCCGTAGAACATGGGGGCCAGATAGGTCTTGCCGTCGCCGTAGGGGTTGGTGACAGAGGTGTCGGTGAAGCCGCCGACGATCTTGTCGGAAACCTTAGCGCTCTCGCCAGGAACGGTCATAGACAGCACGTCAGTGATGTCAGCGATGTTCTTATCCTTGATAAATTGCTCGGTGAGCTTCTTATCGCGGCCGGTAGCCAGGTGGATCACGTCGGGGCAGTCGCCGCCCTGCATAGCGGGGCCAATCACATCCTCCAGGTTCTTGTCCACGATCACCTCGACCTCAATGCCGGTCTCGGAGGTGAAGGCCTCGCCGATCTCTTTCCACATACCGGGATAAGCGTCCTCATAGGCGGAGGCCAGAGCGGCCACCTTGATGGGGCCGGCAGGAGTCTCGGGGGTGCTGGTGTTGCCCTGACTGGTGCTGGATCCGCCGGAGGGCGGGTTGTTTTCGGCGGGAGGCGTCTGGGGTGCGCCGCCGCAGCCGGCCAGCAGCGACAGCGACAAGGCCGAAGCCAGCAACAGGCTGAGAGTCTTTTTCATTTTCATGTTCTAAACCTCCTAAAATTTTGGGGACTTGCCTTCTGGCCGTCTTTCCGGCCTTTTTACTTATTTATTATATGACAAGTCCATAGGGGAAAGCTACCGGTTTTTTGCTTTCTTGTTTATATATCGTGCTCTTTCCCTTTGAATGAATTGTCTAATATAACGGACTTTTTTTCAGAGACACTGGACAATTTTCCGGTTTACCGCCGCACGAATTCAGCACCATATCCAGAACGATGGCAGTATATTCCAGAATAATTTGAGGTATTGCACAATCATTCCCGATGCTATATAATGAAACAGGCAATTGTAAATGCTCTTTCTTTTATAAAATTACGAAAGGAAGCAGGTGAGGGTTTGGTTCGCTATCAATTCAGCGGTTCTGGCATGCCAGAGCCGCCGGGGAGCACCGCTCCCCGACTGAGCTACATCGCCAAAGACCAGTTTTCGAGCGATTGGAACTCGGAACTGCACACCCACAGCTGCGCGGAGCTGTTTTTTATCCTGGACGGTCACGGACACTTCCGCACGCTGTATGAGGAGTTTCCCATATCGGTGCAGGATCTTCTTATTGTCAACGCCAATGTGCCCCACACAGAAATCAGTTCCTTGAAAAGCCCTCTGCAATATATCGTCCTTGGCATCGAGGGGCTGGAGGCCGCCTCCTCCGACCAGGGCTATGCCATGCTCCACATCTATAACGGGTGGAGCGAGCTGAACAGTTCGATAGCACTGATGCTTCAGGAGTCCTCCAAAACTCTCCCGGGCCATGAGGAGGTCTGCCGGTATTTGCTGAATGTGGTGCTCATTCAGCTGGCACGGCAGCAGGATCTGTCCTTCTCCGATGAAGCCCCCGGCCCCAGGGCCAACAGGGAATGCGAACTAATCCGCCGCTACATCGACAACCATTTTAAAGAGGACCTGACCTTGGATCACCTGGCCCGGCTGGCCCACCTGAATAAATATTACCTGTCCCACTCCTTCCGCCGGGAGTTTGGCACCTCCCCAATCAATTACCTGATCTCCCGCCGGGTGGACGAGAGCCGTTTCCTCCTGCGGAAAACCGACTACTCCCTCTCCCTCATCGCTGAGATTCTGGGCTTCTCCTCCCTGAGTTATTTCTCTCAGTGCTTCCGCCGGGTGGAGGGGATCAGTCCCACGGAATACCGCAAGCAGAACCGGCAAAAGTCTTAGCTGCTCCGTTTTTTCCGTGTTCTCTCTCAGCCAAGCGGCCACGCCAGACGCCTCCCCGGTTCCTGGGTGAGGCGGAAGGGATACCGGACCGTGAGTCCCGTCAGGCAAAGTCCCGCCGGAAGTTGACTTACCATTCCCACTCGCCAGCCAAAATCCCGCTCACGGAGTAGTCCACCGCTCCAGCAGCCCCTTGTAAAGCCATAAACACCTGCTGCGGATTAAACAGGTCGATCAGCACAAAAAGCACTTTGCCAATCAATTCGCCTTTTTCCCGCAAAAATTCGGCATAGGCCGGATTTCCGCTTTGAATCTCGCGAACCATTTGCCCCCACTGTTCCTCGTCGCTGGCACTCGTCCCTTTCCAAATTCCATTGTCGTGGAGCAGTCCGGAAATGGACAGCTCAGGTTCAATACAGCCATAATTGTTGCAAACCGCGCAGCGCCGCTTGGGATTTCCAAATGGCAGATGGGCAATTTCGGCCGCATATCCATCGTATCCGCTAAGGAGCATCCCGTTTGCAATGATTCCAATTCCTACCCCCTGAGAGATATGCATGTATAGAAAATCACTCATGTCCGGACGCTGCTGCTGGACCGAAATTGCACAGAGATTGGATTCGTTGTCAACATAACAGGGAATTTGAAATACATCCTCCACAATCGCCTTGACCGGTGCTCCCTCCATGGCAAGAATAGCAGAATTGAGAATGATTTCTGTACGTTTTTCAAAAATCCCTGACACAATTACCCCTATCCCCAAAAATTTGGAAGCCTGAAATTGAGGGAGCCTACGCTTTTCTTGAAACAGCTCGTAAGCATAGGCAGCAATTTCACGCATACCGTTGAGATGCGAGATATCGTACTGCTCGTGCAGCATAAATTCGTTCCGATAGTTCAAAATGGCAAAGCCCAGGATATTTTGGCGCTGAATATCCAAGCAAAGGGTAAGGAAGTGATCAAACTGCATAAAGATTTGGTTTGGGATGCGCCCCACCGAACTGGTTCCTTTGCGCTCGTATAGGATTTCTTTCTCACCTAAAGCATTGCATACAGTTGAGACAGTGGAAAAACTCAGCCCCGTATATTGGCAATGTCATTAAGTTAAGGGTAGAAGGGGGCGAATGCGGGGCATTTGCCCCCTTAACAGTTATGCAGAAAACCGGACAAATCCTTAAGTTAAGGTCAAATTGTAAAAAATGCGAGGAAATATTGAAGATTTACGCATAATATGGTACCCTATATGCAGTCGTCGTGACGGACGGTCGCATGGAAAGTTTTGAATGAGCCACAGAAACACAATACCACATCACTCATAACCACACAACCACATTACACATATATTGAGGCGGCAGATACCAAGGCCGCGCCGGACAACAGCCTATACCAGGAGCTGACACAGACGCAAATCGATGCCGTCCGATCCAAAGTGCGCGCTGCTTTGTAAGGCAACCTGTGGCACATCAGCAGCAAATTATTCTATACCATCTCTACTGCTGACGTATCGATAACATTTATAGACCTATATAAAAAGCACACCTCTGGAATAACCTGGAGGTGTGCTTGCTTCCCTCAGTATTTGCAGGAACCCTGGCAGTTCAGGTTTTGGGTGGTTACGGATAGGCCAAGGACTATCCGGTGGAGCGTATGACGCGCAAAGCCAAGATCACCGGGATCTACGAGGGCGCTCTCGAGGTATAGCACATGGTCATCTCCAACTATCTGGGCGTGAAATAAGGCAGACAGCAAATTGAATGGAACATCATTATTTGTGTCAATCAGGTCTCCGATGCCTCCGGTCAGGTGTCCATCAGCCCCGACGTATCTTGAACCGCGTCTCCTCAGTCACTGTCATCAACTCCCCGGCGCAATCGACAAAAACACTTATAGCATGCTGATTTCCTTTACTCAAATTATGCCCAAAACCTGAGTTGGAACCGTATGTGTCATCACATATAATGCGTTGTAAGAAATTCCCGCCTGGAGCAATGTTAAAAGAAACTGCAGCATGCCCTCCGCTGGCAGCTCCCGGTCAGATTGTCCCCGGTCTGACGTGAGAAAGCAATGCTCCATACCTACTTCCTGAATGTGCTGAGCCATATCCTGTGCTGAACAGCTGATGCCGCCGGAGGGTTTGAAGCCTCGGTAGTCAAACCCCATGCACACATAGCCGTATTTGGTCATCTGACGTGCGAACATGGCGGGATAGACCTTATTTACACCGGTCCAGCCTGAGTTGGCAATAATGCCATGGCGCTTCTCACCCTCTTTGTAGTCGTCGGGGAGATAGATGGTACCCACCATTTTGGTGCCTTCGCTGTAAAAAATGATTTCCCGCTGCTTCATAATGTTAACATCCTTTCTCAATAAAAATTTCCCGGAATTGGTCCAAAAAAACCTTTTTCCAAAAGTCAACTTTATTCTACACTAAAAAAGGAATTTGTCAACCTTTTATTTTTATAAAAAGAATATTTATTCCATATAAACAAAAATCAGCATTCTTTTTTGTTCCTTATTACCACGAAAAAGAACGTACATGCCGAATAAGAGCAAAAAGCAGCTCTCCATTTCTATGGACAGGAGGCCAAGGGTATATTTGACCTTGACGGTAAAACCAAGATATAGGTATAATGAGCAAGAAGAAAAAAGCTGTATTGGTGGTTATTATGCAGGAAAATATGATTGATGAGATTACGAAAATTAAAGATGTTTTGCCTAAAAAACAGCAGAGGTTGTGTCACTACCTGGTAATGAATTATGAGCAGGTAGGAGTGATGACCGTTGCGGAACTGGCTCAGGCAGCGGAAGTTGGAACGACTACCGTGATGCGTTTGGTCCAGACACTGGGCTGTTCTAGCTTCGGTGCGTTTAAAAAGGAACTGCTCAATGCGGCGCTGATGCGCACAACCACCTCATACCGGGGATTGAAACAGAGCTTTAACGATCCAACAGGGCAGACTGGCAGTGATTCCTTCAGCATGGTGATGTCAGACGGGATTTGTATGCTTGAAAACCTGGGAACGCCATCAAATCGACAGCAATTTGAACGAGTGATTCAGATGCTGCTTGGCGCCAGGAGAATATGTCCTCTGGGATTGCGCTCCAGCCGGCCAATGGCGCTGTATTTTGAATATGCGGTAAACTGCTTTTATCCTCACGTCATGCAGCTGTCCCACGATTTGGATTATGTGTATGACAGGGCCTCCCTTTATCTGGAACCAAAAGATGTACTGTTGGTGATCTCCATATGGCCCTGCACAAAAAAGACGATCCGCGTGGCGCAGATGTGTCATGACCGGGGCGTACCGATTGCCTTGATTACCAACACCAGTTTGAACCCAATCACGAAATTTGCCGACGCAGTGATTGATACCAACTCTGTTAACCATATCAGCGGAGATACCGTGATTCTGGCGGTGATTGAGGCCCTTGTATCGGAATTGGGTCGCAGAACAGCGCCCGAGTCCACAAAAAATATTGAACGGATTGAACATATTTTGGCTGACCAGGATGTGGTTTTGAAAGAGTATTAAAAGATTGCCTTATCCTGTTTACTGTGTAAATTATTTGCCTAGGGTTTGTTTGAAACAGGTCAACACGCCCAAACGCCGGCTCTTTTTCCACCCTGCTGTGCCAATTTTCCTTGAACTACATCCAGTATTCCTGCGTTAAATTGGCTTCGTCTGGCGAAAAAATTTCTCGCCGCCGGGCACAGTTCCATTGTTCAAACAGCGCCTATCCTAAGCCGATGGAAATAGGGACTTTGAACATTCATTATTGTGCGGTTGCCGGAATCTTGCAACGAAAAGAGTGCGGAATACTGTTTGGCTGTAATTGCAAGCTAATGGAGGGTTTTTAGCGCAGACTTTCAGGTTTTACAGGTTCTCTTCAAAAATAACGCGCACCATCCAGGCAGAGCCTGAAGGGTGCGCGTACTGAATAAAAAGCAAATTTAGTCCCCAATATGGGCCAGAGTTTGCCGTCCGCCACAGCCTGCTCTCTAGCCCTGCAGGCACTCACATCATTGGCGCCTGGATAAGGTGTCAGAGGACCTGCGGCCCTCCGTGGCATCAGGTTCGTAGTCCCGGAAGGTAGCGTCCTCGTGGCCGCTGCCTCCGGAAGCGCAGAAGGGTGTGGATGATCTTAGGCGCACAGCCCCACCAGACGGGATACAAGTGGATGGAACCCTGAAACTTGAACGCGTATTCTTTGCCCTCTTTCTGGGTCTGACCCTGCGTCCGGAAACATTATAATAAAACCAGATATTGAAAAAATTCCATGCCATTGTGTATAGTTCCATTTTTCAAACAGCGCCTAAATTCAAATGGAAACGGTTGACACGGTTCAAGCTGAAGTGTATAATGCGCCCGTAAAGGCAAAGACGTCTTTTCAGTTTACGGCTGAAAGGCGTCTTTGCGCTTTTTGTTTATCTGAAACGGAGGTATAGAAATGAGCATCCATGAGGAATGCGGCGTGTTTGGTGTGATTGCTCCCCGGCCTGCGGACGTGGGTCGCCTGGCTTATTACGGCCTGTATGCCCTCCAGCACCGCGGACAGGAGAGCTGCGGCATTGTGGTCAACGACGACGGGATATTTGCCTCCCGCAAGGACCTGGGGCTGGTTGGGGAAGTCTTTTCCGGCGAGACACTGGACCGGCTGCCCCGAGGGACTATGGCGGTGGGCCATACCCGCTACGGCACCACCGGGGCAGCCAACCGGAGAAACTGCCAGCCCATCGAGGTCAATCACCAGAAAGGACATATGGCCCTTGCACACAACGGAAATCTGAGCAATGCAGCCCAGCTTCGAGACAAGCTGGAGCTGTCTGGAGCTATCTTCCATGGCACCAGCGATACCGAAATCATCGCCCACATTGTCACCAGGGAGCGTCTGTCTGCCCCCTCCATTGAGGACGCGCTCAGCGCGGCCATGAACAGACTGGAGGGGGCCTACTCTCTGGTGCTCATGTCCCCTCAGAAGCTGATCTGTGCCCGGGATCCCAACGGCTTTCGCCCCCTGTGCTATGGAAACATGGAGGACGGGAGTTATGTGGCCGCCTCTGAGAGCTGCGCTTTGGCCGCTGTAGGAGCAGAGTTTGTCCGTGACCTGGAGCCGGGGGAAATTTTGGTGTTTTCCAAGGACGGCATCGTGTCCCGCCGGGAGCACTGCGGAAAAGCGGAGGCCTCCCCCTGCATCTTTGAGTACATCTACTTTGCCCGGCCCGACTCGGTCATTGACGGGGTGTCCGTACACGCCGCCCGTCTGCAGGCCGGGAAGATACTGGCCCAAACCCACCCGATCCAAGCGGACGTGGTAGTGGGAGTGCCTGACTCCGGGCTGGACACCGCATTGGGCTATAGCCATGCATCCGGTATCCCCTATGGAATCGGCCTCATCAAGAATAAGTATATCGGCCGTACCTTTATCGCCCCTGGCCAGGACCACCGGTTGGACCAGGTAAAAATTAAACTCAGCATTGTCCAGGACAGCGTGGCGGGGAAACGAGTGGTGCTGGTGGATGACTCCATCGTCCGGGGAACCACCAGCAACCGAATCGTCAGCCTGCTGCGAGAGGCGGGCGCCCGGGAGGTCCATCTCCGGGTGTCCGCGCCCCCCTTCCTGAATCCCTGCTACTATGGTACTGACATAGATTCCCGGGAAAATCTCATCGCCTGCCATCACAGCGTGGAGGAGATTGCCCAGATCATCGGAGTGGATTCTTTGGGTTATCTGCCTGTGGAACAGCTGGGAGCGCTCATTGGGCAGGCGCATTACTGCGGCGCCTGTTTTACTGGGATATATCCAACACCGGTTCCTGTAAACACACGAAAAGACCGCTTTGGCCAGAAACTGTCAGCGGAACACGCCGTAACCCTTCATCCGTAGCTGCTGGCGGCTTCGTGATTGACATTGCTAGGCGTACAGCCGGATGATCTCTTCGGCCACCGCCCGCTTAGAGCAACAGCGGTCCATCGCCTGGCGGGTGATGTAGTGGTGTGCGTCTGGCTCTGACATCTTCAGCTCGCGGATAAGCAGCCACTTGGCCCGGTTCACCAGCCGGATCTCCTCCATCTTCTCCTCAATAGGCTGGACCTTCTTCTCATAGCTTCGCAGCCGCTCCCGGGCGGCGGTCATCCAGTTCAGCCCCCGGAGGATGGCGTCCCGGGGAACGGGCCTAGGCAGAACAAATACGCCGTGCTTCTCCACCCGGCTCTGCATCGAATCGTACAGCGCTGCCGCCGCGAAGAGCAGCACCACCGTCCCCCCGTCGCGGCAGCAGTCGATGGCGAAGCGGACGCCGGCGTCGTCCGGGAGGGGAGAGCTGACAAAAACAAAGTCAAAGTCCTGACAGTTTCGGGCGCGCTCCGCCGCTCCCACGCTGGCCGCGGTAGCAATGGGGGAGTAGGCGCTTTCAGGCAGGAGGGAGCGCAGGGCGTTTTGAAATTTTTCCGAGGCTGACACAATCAGCACGCTGTAGACCCGCTCCTGTAACTCCATATCTATCCCCTCCTTCCTCTGAACCCGGTGTCATCCCTTGAAGTATTCCTCCGCCACCGCCTCCGGGACGGCAGACTTGATGAATTCGCTGAATCGCGCCGCTGTCACCGCCGCCTCCCGGTCCTGGGGCAGAGACCGGAACCTGGACAGGCTCTCACTGTCCGCCTGGTAGAGATTCAGATCGGCGGCAGGGGGCAGCTCCAGATTTTGCTCCATCCCCTGCAGCCCCGCCTGAATCATCAGGGCGAAGGCCAGATAGGGGTTGGCGGCGGGGTCGGGGGAGCGCAGCTCCGCCCGGCGGTACTCCCCCACGGCGGCGGGAATGCGTACCAGCTGAGACCGGTTTTCATGGGACCAGGAGATGTATTTGGGGGCCTTGTGGCCGCCAAAGCGGGCGTAGGATTCCGCCGCCGGGTTGAGGAAAACGGTCATATCGGACACCTTGTCCAGCACCCCGGCCACCATCTGGGGCAGGCGGTCCCGGCCGTCCTCCCCCTGAACCGACATATTGATGTGGAAGCCGCTCCCCGGTGCGCCGGCCAGGGGCTTTGGAGAGAAGTCGGCGCACAGGCCGTTTCGCTGGGCGATAAACTTTACAATGGCCTGGAAGGTCATCACGTTGTCTGCCGCGGTGAGAGGGTCGGAGTATTTGAAGTCGATCTCATTCTGTCCCGGCCCCTCCTCGTGGTGGGAGCACTCAGGGGGAATTCCCATGCGGGCCAGGGTCAGGCAGATCTCCCGGCGGATGTTCTCACCCTTGTCGTCGGGGGCGATGTCCATATACCCGGCCTTGTCATAGGGGATTTTGGTGGGCTCACCGTTTTCGTCCCGCTGGAACAGATAAAACTCCTGCTCCGCCCCAAAGAGAAAGTGAAATCCCCGCTGTTCCGCCTGGTCCATGGCGCTGCGGAGCAGGGCCCGGGTGTCGCAGGGGAAGGGCCGTCCGTCGGGGTAGTGGATGGAGCAGAACATACGCACCACCTGCCCGTGCTCCGGCCGCCAGGGCA
>JAAWCR010000040.1 GCA_022793355.1 Lawsonibacter sp.
CTCGTTCCGCCTTCCGCAGGAGGCGAGCAGGAGGAGGGCCAGAAGGAAAAGAGCGGTCTTTTTCATGGTTGACTCTCCCAACGCTCCAACGCGTCCTCTAATACGGTCTGAATGGGCAGATTGTTTTCCCGGGCCAGGGCGGCCGCGTCCTCAAATTCGGGCTTCGCATGGGACACGCCGTATCCCTGGGCCAGCTTCACCCGTACTGGGCCCCACTGGGTCTGTGCCTGTTCCGCGCCGGGGGTGAGGAAATACTTTCCGCACCGGCGGGCGCGCAGGCCGTTGGTGGAGGTGTGGGCAAAAATCTGCCGGACCAGATCTTGCTCCCGCTCGGGGTCACACAGCACCGTCAGCACCCAGCCGGGCCGGCCCTTCTTCATGGTGCCCGGGGTGGTGTACACA
This sequence comes from Lawsonibacter sp., assembly GCA_022793355.1. Classification (GTDB taxonomy): domain Bacteria; phylum Bacillota; class Clostridia; order Oscillospirales; family Oscillospiraceae; genus Lawsonibacter. Next base: position 403 of record JAAWCR010000040.1, read on the forward strand.
TCCAGCGCGCCCGCCTCCAGCAGCCGGGTGCAGGCGAAGGCCAGGGCCTCGGGGGTCATATCGTCCAGGTTGCATACCAGCTCCACAATCTCCCCGTTGGCCCCCTGGCCGCTCTCCCCCAGGAAAGCCCGGACGCAGTTGGCCTGTTCAAACTCCTTGGTCCCTACGCCATAGCCAATCTTCTCCGTGACCATGGCGGGCATGGGGCCGAAGCTCTGGACAAAGGTTTTCAGCAAGGCGGCCCCGGTGGGGGTACACAGTTCTCCCTGGATTTCCCCGCTGTAGATGGGAATTCCCTTCAACAGGGCGGCGGCGGCGGGGGCAGGGACGGGCATGATGCCGTGGGCGCAGCGTACCGTTCCATAGCCCACGTGGACGGGAGAGGCGGTAACCAGGTCCGGGTCCAGCAGATGCAGGGCGTAGCACACTCCGACCACGTCGGCTACCGCATCCAGCGCCCCCACCTCATGGTAGTGGACGTCGCCCACACCGCAGCCGTGGGCCTGAGCCTCCGCCTGGGCGATGGCGTCGTAGACCCGCCGGGCATTTTCCCTAACCACCTGGGGTAGGGGCAGGCCGTCAATCAGCCCTCCGATGTGTGCCGGTGTGGCGTGGTGGTGCTTATGTTCATGGTGATGGCTGTGTCCATGGGGATGGGAGTGCTCGTGCCCATGGTCATGCTCGTGCCCATGGGCAGTCTCCTCCTGTCCGTGAACCGTTACCTGCATATGCGTGCCCATGATGCCGCTGGTTTTTGCCGGGACGGGGACAAGTTCCACCCCCGGCAGACCCAGAGCGTTCATGGTATGCAGAAAGTCTGCCCGCTGGTCCTCATCCAGCAGTTCATACAGCGCGGCCATGAGCATGTCCCCCGCCGCCCCCATGCCGCACTCCAGATACAAAGTTTTCATAAAATTCCCTCCATCTGATTGATCCGGCTGGCCAGATAGCCGGCCCCGAACCCGTTGTCGATATTTACCACGCTGCACCCGGAGGCGCAGGAGTTGAGCATAGCCAGCAGGGCGGACAGCCCCCCGAAGCTGGCCCCGTAGCCCACGCTGGTGGGCACGGCGATCACAGGGCAGTCCACCAGGCCGCCAATCACCGAGGCCAGCGCCCCCTCCATTCCGGCCACCGCCACCACACACCGGGCGCTGGTCAGGGACTCCAGGTTGGACAACAGCCGATGCAGGCCAGCTACCCCCACGTCGTACAGCCGGACGACCCGGTTGCCCAGGACCTCGGCGGTGAGGGCGGCCTCCTCCGCCACCGCCATGTCGCTGGTGCCGCCGGTGGCTACCACGATGCGCCCCAGTTCCTTCCGCACGCCGGGAAAGGCAACCGCCAGCCTGGGTATGGGGTGGTAATCCAAAGGAACCGCCTTTGCCACGGCGTCCGCCGCCTCCTGATTCAGCCGGGTGATTAAAATGTTTTGACATCCCCGCGCCCCCATGGCGGCGGCAATGCCGGCAATCTGTTCCGGGGTCTTACCCGCCCCATAGATAACCTCCGCCGCCCCCTGGCGCACCCCCCGGTGCAGATCCACCTTGGCGTAGCCCAAATCCTCGAAGGGCGCCCGCTTCAGCTGGGACAGGGCCTCCTCGGGGGCGGTGGAACCGTCGGCCACCTGGCGCAGAAGCTGCAAAATATCGTGCCGGTTGTCCATTGAGACACCTCCTAGTCGATTGGAATCCTGGACCGCAGATCCAGCGTAATCTCGGAAAAGTCCGCCTCCAGAGCGGACAGAATCTCCGAGCGCCGCGCCAATACCAGAGGGAGCTGTTCCTCCGGCACCTGGAGCTTGCAGCCGCCCTGTGTCTGACGCAGGCGGAAGTCTCGGAGCGCCAGACGGGACAGGCGGGCCTCCCCCCGCTCCACCCGTTCCAGGTCCGCCCGGATGATAGGCTGTCCGGCGGGAACCCGGGTAGCCAGACAGGCGTAGGAGGGCTTGTCCCAGGTGAACAGCCCCGCCTGTCTGGACAGCGCCCGGATTGTTTCTTTGGTCAGACCGCACTCCCGCAGGGGGGAGCGGACCTCCAGCTCGGCCAGCGCCCGCATGCCGGGGCGATCTCCGCCGTCGTCGGAGGCGTTGGTGCCGTCCAGCAGCAGGGAGAAACCGTCTGCCGCCGCCCGCCCCCGCAGCAGGGAAAACAGCCGCTTCTTGCAGTGGTAGCAGCGGTCCGCAGGATTGGATGCCACCTGAGGGTCGGACAGAATGTCGTATTCCACCACCGTCAAGCCCGCATCCAGCTGTGCGCACAGCCGCCAGGCGTCCTCCAGCTCAAACCGGGGCTGGAATGGAGTTTTTATAAAGTAGGGCCGCAGCCGGGCCCCCGCATGGGCTCCCGCCCACAGCAGATAGGCGGAATCCACCCCGCCGGAAAAGGCGAGGGCAGCCTGGGGATTTTGTCTGAAAAATTCTTCCAGCGTCATAGCAATACCCCTCCCGGACAGAAAAAAAGCATACCGCACCGGTATGCCTTCTGGCAGGCCCCGGACTTCTGTACCGGGCGCTTGTCTGATTGATATTTAAAAGCAGTGTTCCAACGGGCCTTCTGGCCCCCGCGCGGCTTCATGCCGCATCTTGACATCCAGTATAGCAAAAACAGCCTCTTCCTGTCAATGCCCGGCCGGGGAAAAATAAATGTTTCGCCTGGAAAACCCTGCGTAAAAAAGAAACGAAAATTTTGAAAAAAGGTGTTGACACCTGGAACAGAATGTGGTAATATCTCTCTTGCGCTGAACGAGCGCCACTCAATGCGCGAGTGGTGGAATTGGTAGACTCGCTGGCTTCAGGTGCCAGTGCTCGCAAGGGCGTGCGGGTTCGACTCCCGCCTCGCGCACCAACTTGCATTGACAAAAAAGATGCAGGCAAAAATCCCGCACTTCGGTGCGGGA
>JAAWCR010000004.1 GCA_022793355.1 Lawsonibacter sp.
ACCGCACCACCGACTGCACCCATAACGTGGTCCGGGTGGGGGAGGAGATTGCCACCGTATTTCGGACCTACGGCTTTCAGGTGATTCACGACACCACTCTGTGCGACTACCCCGCCTACAACGGGGCCTATGACCGCTCTCAGGCGGTAGTGGAACAGTGGCTGGAGCAGTACCCCACCATCCAGGTGGTGCTGGACGTCCACCGGGACGCCCTGGTGGGCAGCGAGGGGGAGATTTACAAAATGGTCTCCCAGGAGGCGGGGGAAAAGGTGGCCCAAGTGATGATTGTTCTGGGCACCGACGCCGGCGGAGGGGAGCACCCCCGCTGGCGGGACAACATGGCCTTTGCCCTCAAGCTGCAAAAAAATCTGGTCAAGGGCTATTCCAGCCTGGCCCGGCCCATCGTTCTGCGCAAGAGCCGGTACAATCAGCATCTGTCCCCCGGCTCCATCCTGGTGGAGGTGGGCGGCCACGGCAACACCCTCTCCGAGGCCATCGCCGGCGCGCGGCTCTGGGCCGATAACGCGGCCAGAACCCTGCTGGAGCTGAAACAGCCATAAACATACGCCCCGCCTGCGGCGGCGAGCACTATCTGGACGTGACCGCCGGTCTCTTCTTTCCCTAAATCTCCGCGCCGGTTCCTGGAACACCCGCCGTCCTTTCCTTTGGGGAAGGGCGGCGGTTTTATGCTCTAGCCGGGGGAGTCCGCCCGTCAGTACAAGCCTCTCTGGTGAAAATTTAGGCACTCGGCCCCACCTGTCTATTGAACAGGCCGGGCACTCCCATTACAATCAACACCAATCAAAGGCCCGGCCTCATCCGCCGGACAGCTTTCAGGAGGAATGATTTATGGCGAAACGAAGCACGCGCGCCCTGGCTCTGGCCCTGGCCGCCCTGACCGTTGCGGGCTGTGCTGCGCCCGCGGCGGCGGCCCCCATCGACAGCGGCGTGATCCCCACCTATGACGAGGCCTACTACGCCACCCTGGACTACTACGGCAATCTTCTGGAAGGCAGCGTGGTCAAAAGCTACGCCCTCAACGGCGCCGACCAGATCACCGACTACGGCGCCTACGACGAGGTGGTCAACCTCACCGACGCTACCCCCGCCGCCCTGGAGCAGGGCAGCGCGGCCTTCCAGTTCGGCCGGGCCCCCAGTCACTTCTACTTTGAGGGCAAGACAAAGCAGCCCTTCCAGAATCTGCCCTGGACCGTCACCCTGCGGTATACCCTCAACGGTGTGCCCGTCCAGGCGGAGGAGCTGGCGGGCCAGAAGGGAGTTGTGGAAATTCTTCTGGACCTTGTGCCCAACGAGGGGGCCGGCAGCTACGCCCGGTACAACTATACCCTGCAGGCCATGGCCCTGTTCAACGAGGACGACATTTTGTCCCTAGAGGCCGAGGGAGCCCAGGTGCAGCTGGTGGGCAACCTGCGCACCGTCCTCTTCCTGGCCCTGCCCGGGGAGGAGCGGCACTTCACCATCCGGGTGGGTTCCGACGACTTCTCCTTCGGAGGCATGACCATCCTCATGGTGCCCGCCACCCTGGCCCAGCTGGAGGAGATTGCCAAGCTGAGCCAACGCAAGGACGAGCTGGAGGAGGACTACCACAACCTGTCCGGCAGCCTGGACGCCCTGCTGGACGCCATGAACGACATTCAGGAGGGGCTGTACGCCTCCGCCGGCGGCCTGGACCAGCTGGACGCCGCCCGGGGCACCATCTCCAGTGGCAAGGGCCAGCTCTACGACGACGCGGGGGTGCTGCGGGGCGATTTGACCGGTATCGCCGATCTGCTGGAGCCGGTGGAGCAGCGGACCCTGGCCCTCAGCCAGACCATTACCAGCTCCAAATCGGTGCTGGGGGACATGACCGACACAGCGGTGTCCCTCCGGGTCCAGCTTGAGAACTTGGAAAAGGCCCTGACCGGCCTGGAGAACGGCTCCAGCGACGTGCGCCAGGTGATACGGGGCCTGGCGGACATGAAAAGCAGCCTGCGCTCCCTCCAGCGGGCCCTGGGCGACAGCTACGTGGGGGGCGGCTCCAGCGGCGACCGAAACACCCCCAAACTCCAGGAAAAGGTAGACAAGACCAAGCAGGTGGGCAGCGCCTATGAGGAGTCCGACCAGATTGAATTTATGGGAAAAATGCTGGAGCTCCAGGGGAAGGACCCGGAGACGGTGGCGGGCCTGAAGAGCCTGGCCGGCCTGACGCAGGACCAGGCGGAGGCCCTGGGCAAGCTTGCCCAGTGGCAGCTGGCCCAGGGGGCGAAGCAGCAGACCGACGCCATGTTCCAGGCCAAGGATACCCTGAGCTTCCAGGAGTTCTGCGGGACCCTCCCCGGAGTGGACGACAAGACCGCCAAGCAGATGAGCGACCTGTGGACGGTCTACAACAGCGGCGGGCCCCGCGGCGCGGCCGAGCCGGCGGAGGAGCAGCCCGCGCCGGAGCAGGAATCCCCCACCCTCCCCGAAACCGCCCCGGAGGAGCCTCTGCCCGAGGAGACGGAGGATCTTGAGGAGGAGCCCGCCCAGGGGGAGAACGGGGAGCCCCCCGCCTCTGTCCCGGCGGCAGGGGCAGCCCTGACCGCCTTTCTCCACCCCTCTGTGGGGCCGGTGTCCGCCGCCCTGGCCGGAAGCCTGTACTTGAGCGACGTTACCACCGGGGACCTCTCCTCCGCAACGCTTGGCGAGCCCGCTCCCAGCGCCTTGGGCGAAGCTGCGGAAACCACCGGGGCCGGCGACGGCGGCACCGTAGGCGGCGCGGCGGTGGACCTGATTGTAGGCGGCCTGGACGACGCCATGAGCCAGGCCAGCGCCAAGATCGACGCCATTCAAAGCGAACTGAACAGCACAATCAACCGGATCACCCGTCCCACGGGCCGGGTGGTGGGGGAGCTGGCCGACCTGTGCGACGAGGTGGACGACCTGGTGGACCTGATTGACAGCGCGGAGGATATGTCCGCCGCCCTGCGCCAGTCCTCGGAAAAGATCCGGTCCATTCTGGACGGCGTGGACGCCCTGCGCGTCCTTCTGGACGAGTACGAGCCCACCCTTCAGGAGGGGATTGCCAACGTGGGTTCCCTGAGTACCTCAGCCGTCTCCGCCCTCCGGGACCTGGAGACTCTGCTGGCCGACTCGGAGGCGCTGATGAAGAGCTCGGGCAGCCAGCTGGACAGCGGAACCCGCCAGGCTCTCCGGGGGCTGTCCGCCACCCTGCGGCAGACCGCCCGGGCCATGGCCGCCACCGGAGACGTGCGAGATGCCAAGGCCACCATCAACACCATCCTTGAGGACACCTGGCGGGAGTACACCGGCGATGTGAACAACATCCTGATGATGGACGCCGGGGCCCAGGCCGTCTCCCTCACTGACAGCCGCAACCCCGCTCCATCCAGCGTTCAGGTTCTCATCCGCACCCAGGAGATCAAGGCGGAGGAGCCTGCGGCAGAGCAGCTTGCCGCCGCCGCGCCCCAGTCCACTACCTTCTGGGGCCGGGTGGCCCAGATGTTCCGAGACTTCTGGAGCGCCGTCACCCATATCTTCCATTGAAAGGAGCACGCCCCCTATGGTGGAAAAAATCGCCCATAAACTGACCCGAAACCCCAGGCTGGTGGCCCTCGTCGCGGTGCTGCTGCTGATTCCCTCCGCTCTGGGCTACATCGGCACCCGGGTCAACTACGACATCCTCACTTATCTGCCCCAGGACCTGGAGTCCTCCCAGGGTGAGCGGCTGCTGGAGGAACCCTTTCACATGGCGGCCACCAGTATGCTCATCGTGGAGGATATGCCCGCCGCTTACACCAATAACCTGATCTACGCCATCAAGCAGATCCCCAACGTATCCAACGCCCTGTGGCTGTCCAATGCGGTGGGCATCCAGATTCCCATCGACTTTATCCCCGCCAGCCTGCGGGACATGTTCTACGCCGGCGATGCCACCATGATTATCATCCAATATGACAAATCCGGCGCCGACGAGGACACCATGAAGGCCATTCAGGCCGTCCGGGACATCTGCAATGAGAAGTGCTTCCTGGCCGGCTTCTCGGTGGTCATCAAGGACACCAAGGATCTGGTGGACCGGGAGCTGCCCGTCTATGTGGCTCTGGCGGTGGCGCTGTCCCTCATCGCCATGTCCCTGACCATGGAGTCAGTGGTGCTGCCCTTCGTGTTCCTGGCCAGCATCGGCATGGCCATTGTCTACAACTTCGGCACCAACATCTTCCTGGGGCAGATCTCTTACATTACCAAGGCTATCGCCGCCGTCCTTCAGCTGGGCGTCACCATGGACTACTCCATCTTCCTCTACCACCGCTACCTGGAGGAAAAACCCCGCTATGAGGATAAGCGGGACGCCATGACCCAGGCCATTGTAGCCGCCTTCACCTCCCTGTCCGGCTCCAGCCTCACCACCATCGCAGGCTTTATCGCCCTGTGCTTCATGCGCCTCACCCTGGGCCGGGACATCGGCATCGTCATGGCCAAGGGGGTGGTGCTGGGGGTGGCGACGGTGATTCTGGTGCTGCCCGCCCTGCTGCTGCTCTTTGACAAGCAGATTGAGAAACACAAGCACCGCAGCTTTCTGCCCAACTTTACAAACGTCAACGGCTGGATTGTCCGCCGCCGCCGGTGGCTGGCCGTGCTGTTCCTGCTGCTTTTCCCCCCGGCGCTGTACGCCCAGTCCCATGCCGGGGTATACTACAAGCTGGACGAGGCCCTGCCCCAGGACATGGCCTCCATCGTGGCGAACAACAAGCTGAAAGACGAGTTTGACATGGCTACCTCCCACTTCGTCCTCCTGCGGGACGACCTGTCTGCCACCGACATGAACCGGATGGAGGGGGAGCTGAAACAGGTGAAGGGGGTCACCTCCGTCCTATCCTACCACTCCATTCTGGGGGCGGGCATCCCCGACTTCTTCATCCCGGAGGACGTGCGGGATATGCTGAAGCAGGGCGGCTGGCAAATGATGATGATTAATTCGGAATACCCCACCGCATCGGATGACGTGTCCCGGCAGCTGAAGGAGATTGGGGCCATCATCAAGGCCTGCGACCCGCAGGCCTTGATAACCGGCGAGGCTGCCCTCACCGACGATCTGATCTCCACCTCCGCCGTGGACTTTCAAGTGACCAACTACATCTCCATCGCCGCCATCGTCCTCATTGTGGCCTGGGTGTTCTGTTCGCTGTCCATGCCGGTGGTGCTGGTGGCCGCCATCGAGCTTGCCATCTTCATCAACCAAGGGATTCCCTACTTCACCGGCGCGGTGATCCCCTTCGTATCCCCCACCATCATCGGCTGTGTCCAGCTGGGAGCCACGGTAGACTACGCCATCCTGCTGGCCACCCGCTTCCGGGAGGAACTGCGCTCCGGCAAGGACCGGACCCAGGCCATTCAGGCCGCCGCCACCGCCTCCGACGGCTCCATCATCACCAGCTCTCTGGTTATGTTCTGCGCCACCCTGGGGGTGGGACTCATCTCCGAGATCGAGATTATCAGCTCCATCTGCACCATGCTGGCCCGGGGGGCCCTCATCTCCGCCCTGGTAAGCATCTTCCTCATGCCGGCGGTGCTGTGCGTCTGCGAGCCGGTGTTCAACAAAACCAGCCTGCACTGGAAGCATGAGTCTCCCGCCAAAGAAAAGCAGGTCCCTCACGGGGCGGAAGTCCTGTGACAGACAACGTCCCCGTGCCTGGCACGGGGACGATCCATGTATTACCTACCAGCCTCCCGGCGGAGGATCTCCCCCTCCCAGCCCCGCTTGAGCTGATAGATACGGTGGAAATAAGCGGAGATGTCGTCCCTCATGCCGCTGTTCAGCCAGTCGATGATGTTGCCGAAACACTCGCACTTGTGGTAGCGGATCAGCATCTCCTTGTCTTGCCCGTCCACCGGCCGGCCGGCGAAGTCCGCCTCCACATAGGTTCTGACCACGTAGAGGCAGACCTCCATCAGGTAGCGCTCAAAGACATCCCGACTCAGGGAGTTGTAGATGTGGAGGACCGCGCGCCTGTTTTGCAGCACAAACTCCGCCGCCGCGTCGAAGCAGTCCTCCAGCGAGTCCACGGTGGGGTGCATTTCGATCAGCTCCCTCACCCGCTGAGCGATGATCTCCTCCAGCAGGGTGGGCAGGTCCTGAAAGTGGTAGTAGAAGGAATTCCGGTTAATCCCGCAGGCCTCCACAATGTCCTTCACGGTGATTTTATTCAGCGGACGCTCATCCAGCAGGGAGAGAAACGCCTCTTCGATTGCTTTTTTCGTAAAATTGGGCATGGCGGTACCTCCTTTTCCGGCTTTGTGGCGTCCCCGCCGCAAAGCTCCCCTATTATAACGCCAGTATACCACATCCGGCCAGGTATTCACAAGCGTAAAGGGCCGCCCGCAGCTCTTTTTTCACCTGCCGCAGCCGCCAAAAGGCGGCTGCGGCCGTTTTTTGGCCTTGCCAGGGCGAATGGCCAATCAATTCATGCGGCCTGCACAAAAAATCATGGAAAACTTTAGGCAACTTATCGTCTTGCGCCGGACGGATGACTGTGGTAAAATACCGCCGAAAATTTAGAATACGTATTCCCGCTTTGGAATTTAGAAATTAAGGAGGTTCCACCATGACAGACATTACCGCAATCGGCGAGATTTTGATTGATCTGACCCAGACCGGCGTAAACGAAGCCGGGGTGCCTATTTTTGCCGCCAACCCCGGAGGCGCGCCCGCCAACGCGGCGGTGGCCGCCTCCCGCCTGGGCGCAGCGGCGGCCTTTATCGGCAAGGTAGGACAGGACGGCTTTGGCAGCTATCTGCGCCGGGTTCTGGAGGAAAACGGCGTGAACCACGCCGGCCTGCGCACCGGCAGCGACATGACCACCATGGCAATTGTCTCCGTGGATTCTTCCGGGGAGCGGGATTTCCGTTTTGTCCGGGGGGCGGACTGCGCCCTGAGCCCTGAGGAGGTGGATCTGGAGGCGCTGCACCACACCAAGGTGCTCCATTTCGGCTCCGTCAGCCTGACGCAGGGCATCGCCCGCAGCGCCACCATCTTCGCGGCCCGCTCCGCCCATCAGGCGGGCACGCTGGTGAGCTACGACCCCAACTACCGGGCCTCCCTGTGGAACAACCGGGCGGAGGCCTCAGAGTGGATGCGCATTCCCCTGCCTCTGGTGGACATCATCAAGCTGTCCGACGAGGAGCTGCCCCTGCTCACCGGCTGCGACGACCCGGAGGAGGGCAGCCGCATTTTAGAGGAGCGGGGTATCTCCCTGGTGCTGGTCACCCTGGGGGGCAATGGCAGCTTCTGCCGCTGGAAGGGGGAGAGCTTCACCGTTCCCGGGGTTAGCGTGAATGTAGCGGACACCAACGGGGCGGGAGACACCTTTCTGGGGGCTGTCCTCAGCCGCCTTTGCAGACGGGGGGACAAGCCGCTGGACAACCTCTCCCGGAATGAACTGGAGAACATTTTAACCTTTGCCAACCGGGCCGCGGCCCTCACCTGTTCCCGCAGCGGGGCCATTCCCGCCATGCCCACCCTGGCGGAGCTGGACGGAGGCAACTGGAAATGAAAACCAGAAAAACAGTATTTGACAATCGCCTGGAACAGCACTATAATGAACTAAAGTGGCTCTACTGTGAGCTGTACCGGGACGAGGGAGCCTTTGACTATTTTGTTCAAATGCTCCGGCGCTGCTGGGCGGACCGGAAAAAGGCCCTCCGGAACCAGGATGCCCGACGGGAGGCCGACCCGGCCTGGTATCGCCGCCGGGATCTGCTTGGCATGATGCTCTACGTGGACGCCTTTGCCGGCAGCCTGGAGGGCGTGCGGGCAAAGCTGGATTATTTGCGGGAGTGCGGGGTAAACTACCTCCACCTCATGCCGCTGCTGGCCTCCCCCAAGGGCCGCAGCGACGGGGGCTACGCCGTCGCTGATTTCCGCCGCGTCCAGCCCGAGCTGGGGACTATGGAGGATCTGGAGCAACTGGCCGACGCCTGCCGCAAGGTCGGCGTGAGCCTGTGTCTGGACTTTGTCATGAACCACACCAGCGAGGACCACGAGTGGGCCCAAAAGGCCCGGGCCGGGGAACCGGGCTACCGGGACCGGTACTTCTTTTATGACACCTGGGACATTCCTCGGGCGTTTGAAAGGACCGTCCCCCAGGTGTTTCCCACCACCGCCCCGGGCAGCTTCACCCAGCTGGAAAACGGGCAGATTGTTATGACCAGCTTCTACCCCTACCAGTGGGACTTGAACTACGCCAACCCCATGGTGTTTAACGACATGACGGAAAATCTGCTCTTCCTGGCCAACCGGGGCATCGACGTGATCCGCCTGGACGCCATTCCCTACATCTGGAAGGAGCTGGGCACCGATTGCCGCAATCTGCCCCAGGTGCATCAGCTGGCCCGGATGCTGCGCATGGCCTGCGAGGTGGTCTGCCCCGGCGTCCTGCTGTTGGGCGAGGTAGTGATGGAGCCGGCCAAGGTGGCCCCCTACTTCGGCACCCCGGAAAAGCCCGAGTGCCACATGCTCTATAATGTCACCACCATGGCCACCACCTGGCACACCCTGGCCACCGGAGACGTGTCCCTGCTCAAGCGGCAGATGGAGGCCGTGTGCGCCCTTCCCCGGGACTTTCTGTTTTTAAATTATCTGCGCTGTCACGACGACATCGGCTGGGGGCTGGACTACCCTTGGCTGCGTGAGCGCTTCGGCATCGACGAGGTGGCCCACAAGCGCTATCTCAACGACTGGTTCACCGGCAGATGGCCGGGCAGCGACGCCCGGGGCGAGCTGTACAACGACGACCCCCGGCTGGGGGACGCCCGGCTGTGCGGCACCACCGCCTCCCTGTGCGGCGTGGAGGCCGCCGACTATGAGGGCGACCCCTTCAAGCTGGAGCGGGCCGTGGCCTGTGATTTGACCCTTCACGCCTGGATGCTGTCTCAGAGCGGCATCCCGGTCATCTACAGTGGCGACGAGGTGGGCCAGCTCAACGACTACACTTACCACAGCGATTCCGACAAGCGGGAGGACAGCCGCTATCTCCACCGGGGACGCTTCCGGTGGGGGCTGGCGGAATACCGGGACAACCTGGATACCTACCAGGGCAAGCTGTTCCAGGGCCTGCGCCGGCTGGAGAAGCTGCGGGCCGAAGAGCCCTGCTTCGATGGAGACGCCGACGTATGGCCCGAGGACAGCGGCAGCGCCCAGGTGCTGGCCCTGTGCCGCCGGAAGGGCGGCCAGGAGCTGATCTGCCTGTTTAACTTCAGCAATCAGTTCGTCTACGCCGGCGTGGACCGGGACGGGAGCTATACCGAGCTGATGTACGGCCACCGGCACGACAGCGTCCGCAGCGTCCAGCTGTGGCCCAACGGCTTTGCCTGGCTGCTGCGGGACGAGACGGCCCAGGACGCCACCTGACCCTATTCCCCCATATCCCCCCGCAGCCGGCGTGGGGATTCGGAAATAAATATTGAAAGGATGTTTTTCCCATGAAACAGTTCACCTACACCATCACCGACCCGGTCGGTGTTCACGCCCGTCCCGCCGGACTGCTGGCCAAGGCCGCCAAGGCGCTGGACAGCACCGTCACCGTAACCAAGGCTGACGGCAGCAAGTCCGCCGCCGCCACCAAGCTGATGGCCCTCATGGGGATGGGCATCAAGACCGGCGAGACCGTCACCATCACGGTGGAGGGCGGCAACGAGGAGGCCAACGCCGCCACCATGGAGCAGTTCTTCAAAGAGAACCTGTAAAAGGAGGGGGCGCCAATGCAGGTAGCAACCGGTAAATCTATCCTCAACGGCATCGCCATCGGGCCTCTGCGCGTCTATAAAAAAGCGGCGGTCCAGACCAGCCAGGCCTCCAGCCTCACCCCTGAGGAGGAGTGGGCGCGCTTTGAGGCCGCCAGGGAAAAGGCCCAGGAGCAGCTGGCCGGACTGTATGAAAAGGCCCTGGACGAGGTGGGGGAGGACAACGCCGCCATCTTTGAGATTCACCAGATGATGCTGGATGACGACGACTATCTGGAAGCCGTCAAAGGCATTCTGGACACCCAGGGGGCCACCGCCGAGTACGCCGCAGAGACCACCGGCGAAAACTTCTCCGCCGCCTTCGCCGCCATGGACGATGAGTATATGCGGGCCCGGGCCACCGACGTAAAGGACATCTCCCACCGGGTGGTGAATATCCTCACCGGCGCGGGCGATGCCGCCATGCAGGACGATCAGCCCGCCATTCTGGTGGCCGACGACCTCACCCCCAGCGAGACGGTGCAGCTGGACAAGAGCAAGCTGCTGGGCTTTATCACCCGCCATGGCTCCTCCAATAGCCACACCGCCATCCTGGCCCGCACCATGAACATCCCCGCCCTGATTGGCGTAGACTTTGACGACAGCTGGAACGGCCGGACGGCCGTGCTGGACGGCTACAACCACTGCGTTTACATCGACCCCGCCCAGGAGCTGCTCACCGCCATGGAAGAGAAGCGCCGGAACGACCTGAAGCAGGAGGCTTTACTTCAAAATCTGAAGAAGAAGCCCAACGTCACCCTGGACGGCAAGGAGATCAAGGTGTATGCCAACATCGGCAACGCCGGAGACGTGGGCCTGGTGCTGCAAAACGACGCGCAGGGCATTGGCCTGTTCCGCAGCGAGTTCATCTACCTGGAATCCGAGGACTTTCCCAGCGAGGACCAGCAGTTCGCCATTTACAAACGTGTAGTGGAAACTATGGCCGGCAAAAAGGTTATTATCCGCACCCTGGACATCGGAGCCGACAAGCAGGCCGCGTATTTCGGCCTGGACAAGGAGGAAAACCCCGCTCTGGGCTACCGGGCTATCCGCATCTGCCTGACCCGGAAGGAGATATTCAAAACCCAGCTTCGGGCCATTCTTCGGGCCAGCGCCTTCGGCACCGTGTCCATCATGTTCCCCATGATTATCTCCGTCCGGGAGGTGCGGGACGCCAAGGATCTGCTGGAGGAGTGCAAAGCCGAGCTGAAAGAGCGGGGAGTGGCCTTCGGAACGGTGGAGGTCGGCATCATGGTAGAAACCCCCGCCGCCGTCATGCTGGCCGACGAGCTGGCCGAGGAGGTGGAGTTTTTCTCCCTGGGCACCAACGACTTGAGCCAGTATACCCTGGCCATCGACCGGCAGAACCCCAAGCTGGATAACTTCTATGACTCCCACCACCCCGCCGTCCTGCGGATGATCCGCCACACCATCGAGGCCGGACACCGGCATGGCTGTTGGGTTGGCATCTGCGGGGAGCTGGGCGCGGACCAGACCCTGACCGAAACCTTCCTGCGCATGGGGATTGACGAGTTGTCTGTCTCCCCCTCGTCCATCCTTCCCCTGCGCAAGATTATCCGCGGCCTGGATTTGAGCAAACCTCCTGAAACGGTCTGATATTCCATAAAAACGGGGTCCCGTGCCTGTTCCGGCGCGGGACCCGCATACTATTCGTCAACAGACGAAAACACAGTTCCTTTCTCTGTATAACATGTGGGTATATATATTTATTGATTTGGTATGTTCCACCCGGGAAAAAGAGTATCAAATGAGGGCAGCTCTCCCCATTCACGATTCACATTATCAAACCAAACCATATAAATATCTTCGTCTTTGAGATACCACCCCTCTGCCAAATAAATAATATCGTTTCGTGCCGCTAAAATTGCTTCTCTCGTCTCAGGAGAAGCTGTTTCGATATCGGTGCAAGCTAAAGAGGAAAGCGTTGAATCAATATTCAATTTCAGACAGAGCTCTTCAAATGTGGCTGGTAACGCAACTTCCGTATATCCACGTTCCTCATAATCTTGCCGAATGGAATTTATTGCTGTAGACATTCCTGGATCGGTTTGTATGGACTGGCTACTGGAAGTCTGTCCTGCGCAAGAACAAAGCAGTATGGAAAAAAAGATCATAGCCGTAGCAAATTTTTTCATGCAATCCCCTTTCAGTAACCGAAGTTGTAAAAACAAATACTACTAATTTAAATCCCTCTGTTTGTAGTATATCATAAAAATATTGTTTTTCAATACAAATTTATGTTAATTTTGTCGGATATGCCACTATATCAAGTTATGCCAATGGGAGACCAACTGATTCAACCCGCAAACCAGCGGGGCCCGCGCCTGTTCCGGCGCGGGCCCCCATTTTGTCCGCTATCCCTTCAGCGCGTCGCTGAAGGATTTCAAATCCCGTTTTATATCCTCCGGGAGGCGGTTGTATTCCATATCGCGAATCGCACCCTCCAGAACATACAGATGTACAAGACAGACGTTGGGATATAGGGTTTTCATCTGAAAAAACGCCTGTTTCGCCCCTGCCTCCCGCAGCTTTTCGGGTGAATCAATGCCAATGGAAGCAAGCTTGCGGGCCATTTCCCTCCCGATATTTTGCATGGCAGTCAGTTCCGGCACTGCGCTCACCTCAGCTCCCCGTCACAGAAGGCGCAGCAGTCCTTCCCCCCCGCCTGCTTCACCAGGGGCGGGAGGTAATGCTCCGTCTGGGTAATGCACCGGGGATTGCGGCAGACGGGTTTTGTGCCGATTTCCACCGCCTCGGTGTAGTCCAGCCGGGGCTGGTTGGCCAGGTCGGCCAGCAGGGCCATCCGGGCGAACATGCCATACCGGGCCTGCTGGAAGTAGGCGGCCCGGGGGTCGTCGTCCACATCCACGGCGATCTCGTCCACCCGGGGCAGGGGGTGCATGACCAGCATCTTCTCCTTTGCCCGCTCCAGTTTCCGGCGGGTAAGGATATATACCCCCTTGTTCCGCTCGTACTCCAGGGGGTCCACAAACCGCTCCCGCTGAATGCGGGTCATGTAGAGCACATCCAGCTGGGGAATAACCGCCTCCAGACCGGTGACCTCGGTGAAGCGCATGTCGTTCTCCCGCATAAAGGCGCGCATATACTCGGGCACGGCCAACTCCCGGGGAGAGATGAGAAAAAACCGGATATTCTCAAACTTCGCCATTGCCTTGATGAGGGAATGGACAGTGCGGCCGTTTTTCAAGTCGCCGCACAGCCCTATGGACAGACCGTCCACCCTCCCCAGCAGCCGGGTGATGGTGGTCAGGTCGGCGGTGGTCTGGGTGGGATGCATGTGGCCGCCGTCCCCGGCGTTGACCATCGGCACATGGGAGTACAGGGACGCAGCCTTGGCCGCCCCTTCCCAGGGGGTGCGCATCACCACCACGTCGGCGTAGCCCGACACCATCTTAACGGTGTCCTTCAGGCTCTCCCCCTTGGCCGCCGAGGAGGAACTGGGGTCGGCGAAGCCGAACACCGTCCCCCCCAGCCGGAGCATGGCGGTCTGGAATGAGAAGTTGGTGCGGGTGGAGGGTTCGTAAAACAGGGAAGCCATCACCTTGCCACGGCAGATATCGAGAAAGCGCCCGGGTTCGTCCATAATCTGGCTGGCCCGGGCATACAGCTCGTCCCACTCTCCCCGGGTCAGATCGCCAAAGTCGATTAAATGCCGCATCTCTATCTCCCTCTCGCTTTTTCTTCCCGTTATCCTACCACAAAGCGGCTCGTTCCGCAAGGGCCGGCGGCAGGATTCTTTTCCCCGAAGCATGAAAATCTCTTGTATTCCATCGAAAAAAATAGTATAATGTATCGGTTAAAATAGCGCTCTTTGGAGGTTTTTATGAAACGCACCACCCTGATTTCCCCTGCGGACGTAGACCAGCAGCTGGAGCACTGCCAGGCGGTGGCCGCCCTCGCGGCCCAGTGGCCGGACAAGCCCCTGGCCTTTGTGGACACCTACGGTTGCCAGCAGAACGAGGCCGATTCCGAGCGTATCCGGGGCTACCTGGCAAAAATGGGCTTCGGCTTTACAGACAACGAGGAGGAGGCCCGGATCATCGTCATCAACACCTGCGCCATCCGGGAGCACGCCGAGCATCGGGTATTCGGCAACGTGGGCGCCCTGGTCCACACCAAGCGCCGCCATCCGGAGCAGCTGATCTGCCTGTGCGGCTGCATGGCCCAGCAGCCCCGGGTGGTCCAGGCCATCCGGGAGTCCTACCGCCACGTGGACCTGGTATTCGGCCCTCATGTGCTGTGGAAATTCCCCGAGATGGTCCACACCCTCCTCACCCGCCGGAGCCGGATGTTCCTCACCCCCGACGAACCGGGGTCCATCGCCGAGGGCATTCCGGTGGTCCGCCAGGACAGGGTGCGGGCCTGGGTGTCCGTCATGTACGGCTGCAACAATTTCTGCTCCTACTGCGTGGTCCCTTACGTCCGGGGCCGGGAGCGCTCCCGGCGGCAGCCGGACATCCTAGCCGAGGTGCGCCAGCTTGTGGAGGAGGGCTATAAGGACATCACCCTGCTGGGGCAGAACGTCAACTCCTACGGCCGGGACCTGGACGAGGTCACCGACTTCTCCGACCTACTGGAGGCGGTGAACGCCATTCCCGGGGATTTCCTCATCCGGTTTATGACCTCCCACCCCAAAGACGCCACCCAGAAGCTCTTTGAAACCATGGCCCGGTGCGAAAAGGTGGCCCCGGTGCTCCATCTGCCTTTCCAGGCGGGGAACGACCGGGTGCTGAAGGTGATGAACCGCCGCCACACCCGGGGGGAGTATCTGGAAAAAATAAGCCGCCTCAAGGAGCTGATTCCCGATATCGTCCTCACCTCCGACATCATTGTGGGCTTCCCGGGGGAGACCACCCGGGAGTTTGAGGATACCTTGAAGGTCCTGGAGGAGGTGCGGTTTGACGCCCTGTTCACCTTTATCTTCTCCCCCCGCCCCGGCACCCCGGCGGCGGAGATGGACGATCCCATGCCCAGGGAGGAGAAGCTGGCCAATTTTAACCGCCTCACTGCCCTTCAGGACAAAATTTCCGAGGAAAAGCACGCCGCCTATGTGGGCAGGACCCTCCGCTGCCTGATCGATGCCCCCTCCGACGACGCCCGCTACGACTTCTCCGCCCGCACCCCCGGCAACCGCCTGGTCCGGGTGGCGGGCTCCGGAGCCCGACCCGGCCAGTTCCGGGATGTACGAATCACCGATTCCAACAAGTGGTCGCTGTCTGGAGAATTGGTGTAATTTCCCACCTGCGCGTTGTAAACAGCGGATCTTGTGATGCGGGTGGATGATATCACTCCTGCAAGAGCAGCCGAAAAAGAGAGAAAGAAGGAACCTCCATGCCGGACCTCACCCCCATGATGCAGCAATATCTGGACATCAAGGCCCAGAACCCGGATTCCATTTTATTTTTCCGGCTGGGGGATTTTTACGAGATGTTCAACGAGGACGCCAAGCTGGTGTCCAAAGAGCTGGACCTGACCCTGACCACCCGGGACCGGAACAAGCCGCCGGAGGAGCGCACCCCCATGTGCGGGGTGCCCTACCACTCCGCCGACAGCTACATCGCCCGGTTGATCGCCAAGGGCTATAAAATCGCCATCTGCGAGCAGACCGAGGACCCGGCCCAGGCCAAGGGTCTGGTGGACCGGGACATCATCCGGGTGGTCACGCCGGGTACGGTGATCGCCTCCTCCATGCTGGAGGACAGCAAGAACAACTACATCTGCGCCGTCTGCGCCGACTCCACCGCCTTCGGCCTGTGCCTGTGCGACATCTCCACCGGGGAGGTGTACGCCTCCTCCTTCCCCGTGGCGGAGGAGGGCTTGGGCCATCTTCAGAACGAGCTGGCCCGCTTCCACCCCGCCGAGGCGGTGCTGTCCTCGGGGGCCTGGAACACCGATGGGCTGGTCCCCTTTTTAAAGGACCGGCTGGGCTGCCTGTGTGAGAACGGCGGCGAGGCCCGGTTCCGTGTCGGGGCGGCCCGTCCCCTGGCGGAGAAGCAGTTCAAAACCGGCCTGAATGGCATCCCCGTCCAGGATGAGGCGGCCCTCCAGGCCGTCGGGGGCCTTCTTGCCTACCTCTACGAGACCCAAAAAACCGATTTGAGCCACATCTCCGCCCTCACCTACTACACTGCCGGGCAGTTTATGGAGTTGGACCTCACCGCCCGGCAGACCCTGGAGCTCACCGCCACCATGCGGGGCAAGGAGAAAAAGGGCTCTCTGCTTTGGGTGCTGGACAGGACTAAAACCGCCATGGGGGGGCGGCTCCTCCGGGGCTGGCTGGAGCGGCCCCTCCTCTCCCCCGCCCGGATCGCCCGGCGGCAGCAGGGGGTGGCCGGCCTGGTGGAGGACGCCATCACCCGGGAGGAGCTCTCCCTGGCCCTCCGGGAGGTCACCGACTTGGAGCGGCTGGCCGGTCGGGTGGTCTACGGCTCCGCCGGCAGCCGGGACCTGGCTGCCCTGTCCGCCGGGCTGGGGCGGCTGCCCCGCATCCGAAACCTCCTCGCCCCTTGCCCCTCCCCCCTCCTCCAGGAGCTGCGGGAGGAGCTGGACGACCTGCCCGAGCTGCGCGGTCTGCTGGACAGTGCCCTGCGGGATGAGGAGGAAGCCCCCCTGCCCTTCTCGGTGCGGGAGGGGAACTTCATCCGCCCGGGCTATCACCCCAAGGTGGACGAGCTGCGGGATCTGCTCACCAACGCCAACGGCCACATCATCGACATGGAGGTCAAAACCAAGGAGCAGACCGGCATCAAGAATATGAAAATATCCTCCAACAAGGTATTCGGCTACTACATCGAGGTAGCGAAGGCCCAGTCGGGGCTGGTCCCCGGCCACTGGACAAGGAAGCAGACCACGGTGAACGCTGAGCGTTACATCTCCCCCGAACTGAAGGAGCTGGAGCACGCCATCCTCTCCGCCCAGGACCAGGTCACCGCTCTGGAGTACCAGCTCTTCTGCGCGCTGAAACAGGCGGTCTGCGCCCAGGTGGACCGAATTCAAAGAACCGCCGCCGCCCTGGCCCAGGTGGATGTGCTCTGCTCCTTTGCCGCCGTGGCCGCCGCCAACAACTACTGTATGCCCCAGGTGGACAGCGACCACACACTGACCATTGTGGAGGGGCGGCATCCGGTGGTGGAGAAGATGCTGAAGGGGGCTCCCTTCGTCCCCAACGACACCCATATGGACGGCGGGGACGACCTGGCCGCCATCATCACCGGCCCTAACATGGCGGGCAAGTCCACCTATATGCGCCAGGTGGCCCTCATTGTCCTCATGGCTCAGATAGGCTCCTTTGTCCCCGCCCGCTCAGCCCACATCGGGGTAGTGGACCGGGTGTTTACCCGCATCGGGGCCAGCGACGACCTGGCCGCCGGCCAGTCCACCTTTATGGTGGAGATGACCGAGGTGGCCGCCCTGCTCAACCACGCCACCAGTCAGTCGCTGCTTATCCTGGACGAGATCGGCCGGGGCACCTCCACCTATGATGGCATGGCCATCGCCCGGGCGGTGCTGGAGCACTGCGCCGACC
>JAAWCR010000041.1 GCA_022793355.1 Lawsonibacter sp.
CAGGGTGGCGGTGGTGGGCGGTGGCAACGTGGCCATGGACGCCGCCCGGTGCGCCAAGCGGCTGGGTAGATGGGGTAGGTGCCCAGCGAGGTGTGGGCCGACAGAATGACTCCGGCGCCGCCGTCCACCCGGGCCAGCTCCTCCACGGCGATGGCATAGCTCAGCGCGTCCAGCCCGGCCCCGCCGTACTCCTTCTCATAGGGCAGGCCCATCAGGCCCAGTTCCCCCATCTTTTTGACCTGCTCGGTGGGGAACTGGTTGTTTTTGTCCAGCATGAAGGCAATGGGCTTGATTTCCGCCTCGGCAAACTCCCGAACCTTTGCCCGCAGCGCCTCATGCTCCTGTGTGGTTTGATACAGCATACGTTTTTTCCTCCTTTATTCCTGATCCGTCTGGAATATTGCATGTGAATGATACAGGGCCGCCATTGGTAAACGTTTTTTCGGTTAAAGGGAACTCTTTTAGTACATTATAACACATTTATTCATTTTGTCAATCTTTTCTTGCGCTGTCTGTTAATTTTTTGTTTAAGAAGCCGTAAGGACTCTCCCTGCCGGCCAACAAATTCACTAAAAAGCCGCACAAAATTTTATACTCTCTGCGCATTGACCCCAAAACTGAGACGTGTTATATTACAGTCATTCTGAGAGAATACGAATTCACAAGGTATTTATTATGATTACAATGACCGAAATCGCAAAATTGACCCACGTATCCCAGCCTACAGTCTCCCGAGTGCTGAATGGCAGCCAGACGGTGGCGCCGGAAATCCGGGAGCGGGTGCTGGCCTGCGCCAGGGAGCATGATTACCAGCTCAACGCCCTGGCGAAGGGACTGCAAGGCAGCCGGACCCAGCTGCTCGGGGTCCTGATAACCGACATTTCCAACAGCTTTTTCGCCGATCTCGCCAAAGGGATTGAGGCTACAGCCCGAAAACACGGATACAGCATCATCCTGTTCAACAGCGACTACAGCCCGGACAACGAGCAGGAGTATCTGGATGTGGTTCGCCGTTACCGGGTGGACGGCGTGCTGGCCGTCCCCATCCGGGAGACCAGCACGGAATGGCAGGAGTACGCCAAAAAACTGGATGTGCCCATCGTATCCGTCACCCGCCGCACCAGGGGGCTCGATTCGGTATACGTGGATCACAGACAGGCCGGCGCCCTGGTGGCGGATCATCTGCTGGACCGGGGATTTCGCCGCTTCCTGTTCATCGGAAAGGAGACCGACCAGAAATATGCAGGATTCCGCCGGACCCTCGGCCAGAGGGGCTTTGGGGCACAGACCCTCCATGCCGCCTATCCGGACGACGCCCGGCTGAGCCAGACTCTGGAGGCGTGGGCGCACCGCGCGCCGGACCGGGGGGCCATCTTTGCCAGCAACGACATCTATGCCCTCCAGACGCTGGACGCCCTGCGCGGGTTAGGGCTCCGCGTCCCGGAGGAAATCGGGGTCATTGGCTTTGATGACACCTCCATGGACCGCTACCTCAACCCAAGGCTGAGCAGCGTCTCCCAGCCCATCGCGCAAATGGCTCAGGAGGCTGTAGCCCGGCTGCTGGACCGCATCGAGCACCCTGGGCAGCGGGAGATTCTGGACCGTCCCCTTTCCGCCGGACTGGCGCTCCGGGAGAGCACATAACATCGGCGGGCACAGCCCCTTTTCAAGCCAGAAGCGGAAGGACGCTGGGGGCGTCCTTCCGCTTTTTTAAATGCAGCCCGCCTCGATGCGATACCTACTATCGAGACGGGCTTGTTCATTTTATTCCGTTTCAACCCTTCCCCATACCGGCCGCCAGCGCAGAGCCTCTCCCGGCTCAGCGGCAGAACTCGGACTTGCGGAACAGGGAGCGCAGCAGGACAATCCAGCCCCAGGAGACGGACAGGGCGGGTAGGCTGGACAGGAAGATCGCCTTGACCGGATGGATATCTGTAAAGCAGATGGGGCCGAAGAACATGACAAACAGGACCACCATCATCACCAGCAGGGTGATTTTCTCCCGGCGGGTGTTGGGGGGCGTTAAAAAAATCTTTTTCAGGTCCATCTCCACTCTTACAACATCTTTTTTCATATCAGCTCAGCGCTCCTGTCACATGCTCCGCCACCCGGATCAGCGCTCCCGAGTGGATAAAGTCTTTCAGGTACTCAATATAGGGGTGGAGCAGTATGTCCTTCTCCATCACCGGCACATGCTTTCCAATTTCGGCCAGCACCGCCGCCGTGGCGGGGGCGCGGCTCACATCCGGGTCCACGAACTGCTGCACCTGAAAGACGCTGAGCAGCTCAATGGCCAGCATATACTCCAGTTTCTCCGCCATGGGGCCGGATTTTTTACAGGCGTTGTAGCCCATAGCTACATAGTCCTCCTGGTTGCCGCAGGTGGGGGTGTTGTCGATGGTGGAAGGGGTGGCAAGCATCCGCATCTCGTTCAAGAGGCCGGCCTGGACATACTGGGGGATCATCAGCCCTGAGTTGAGCCCCGGCTCCTTGATGCAGAAGAAGGGGTAGCCGGACAAGGATCCGTCCACAATACGGTTGTTGCGCCGCTCCGACATCTTGGCAAGCCCCACCGCGGCGATGCAGGCGCTGTCCATCTCCATCCCCACATAGGCCGAGTCGGCGTTGCAGGCGGAGATTACATCCTCGTTTCCCTTCTCGGG
>JAAWCR010000042.1 GCA_022793355.1 Lawsonibacter sp.
GAGGCCGTAAAACGGGGGAAGCGGGTGGTTGCGGTTCCCCGCCTTGCCCGGTATGGGGAGCACGTGGACGACCACCAACTGGAGCTGGCGGGCCGGTTTGACGGGATGAATCTGCTCTGCGCCTGTGTTGACATAGAGCGGCTGCCGGAGGCGGTGTGTGACGTGAGAGCCCGCAGCTTTGCCAAGTTCCGCTCCAATACGGAGCGGTTTTTGGCCTCCCTTGACGGCTGTATCCGCACCCTTTGAACAGGAGGTTCTATGAAGATTTTGGAAATTGGCCCCAGCGAGACCCGAGCCCGGGGCGGGATGTCCAAAGTCATCCGAAGCATCCGGGAGAGCGAGGCGCTGGCGGAGGAGTTTGAGATAGACAGCTTTCCCTCCTACATCGATGGCAGCCTGCCTGTCCGGCTGCTGTACTCTCTGTATGGATATCTACGCTTTATGATCTGCTGTGGGAAATACGACCTGTTTCACATCCACACGGCGGAGCGGGGGAGCACCTTTCGCAAAAGCCTCTATCTGCGGACGGTAAAAAGGGCCGGGAAAAAGGCGGTCATTCACATCCACGGCGCGGAGTACCTGACCTTTTACGACGGTCTGAGCGGTCGGAAAAAGAAGATTGCAGACGATTTTTTTCGCCGGGCGGACCTGGTGCTGGCGCTGTCCGGGGGCTGGAAGCGGGAGCTGGAGCGCCGCTTTGCAATGAAAGCCTGCGAGACCTTGTATAACGGCGTGGACCCTGCGAAGCTCGAGCCGGCGGGTTCAGACCCGATGGAGCACCGGAACGCCTTTTTGATGCTGGGCCGGCTGGGGGAGCGGAAGGGGACCTACGACCTCATCGCCGCGGCGGAGTTGGCCATCCGGCAAAACCCGAGGCTGAAGCTGTGCCTGGCGGGGGACGGTGAGGTAGAGCCGGTTCGGGCGCTGGTGAAGGGGAAGGGGCTGGAGGAAAATATCGCTGTTCCGGGTTGGATTGACGCAGCGGAGAAGCTGCGGCGTCTAAGAGAAGCGGCCACATTGGTGCTGCCCTCTTATCACGAGGGGATGCCCATGGCCATTCTGGAGGGAATGGCGGCGGGCAAAGCCATCATCAGCACCGCTGTAGGGGCGATTCCGGAGGTTGTGGGGGAGGAGAACGGCATCCTGACAGAGCCGGGAGACGTCCCCGCCCTGGCGGAGGCTCTGCTGCGGTGCAGCGGCGACGCGGAGAGCCTGACGCGCTTTTCCGCAAACAACCGGAAAAGGGCTGAGGAGGTGTTCGGCATCCGCCGGAACCATGAAGCACTGGCGGAATATTACAGACAGCTCTTGAGGAGGCCGGAATGAAACAACCGTTAATCAGTGTGGTGGTGCCGGTGTATAACGTGGAGGGGTATCTGGAGACGTGCCTGAACTCCCTGCTGGCACAGACTTACCCGAATATAGAGGTCCTCTTGGTGGATGACGGGTCTACGGACAACAGCGGCGCCGTCTGCGGCGCCTGGGCGGCCCGGGACAGTCGGGTCCGGGCGGTCCGCTTCCCCGAAAACCGGGGACCCTCCGCCGCCAGGAACGAGGGGGTGCGTCAGGCGAAAGGGGCGTTGATCTCCTTTGTGGACGCGGACGACCGTGTGGAACCGAATCTTCTGGAAAAGCTGCACCGCTGTCTGGAGGAAAACGAAGCGGAGGTCAGCGCCTGCGGGGCGGACGGCATTGCTTTGCAAGTCGGTCCCGCCGCCGTCTTTTCCCGGGCGGAGGCGGTCCGTTGCCTGGCTCGGGGCGTTCCGTTTAACCTGGTCCCTTGGGGAAAGCTTTACAAAGCGGAGCTGGTAAAGGGATGTCCCTTTGACGAGGACATTTTCTACAGTGAGGATCTGCTGTTTCTTTATACGATTCTCCGGCGAGTTCGGAAAATGGCCTATCTGCCGGATACCCTGTACCACTACACGCAGAGAGAGGGCAGCCAGGTGCAAAGCGGCATGAACCAGCGGAAGTGCACTGCGCTTTCCGCCCATGATTTGGTCTGCGGGGACGCCGCCGTCCGCTTCCCGGAGGCAGTGGAGGACTTTCGCCAGCTGGTGCTGGAAGCGGACCGGAATATGGCGGTGCTGGCAGTAAAAAACGGCTGCGAGGGCGGTCGGACCTTCCCGTATCTGAAGCGGCTCCAGGCGAACGTCCGGCGGCACTTCAGCCGGCGGGCGCTGGCCCTCTGTCCCGGCAGGAAAGAGGCGGCCTCCATCCTTCTCCTATACGTTAGCGCGGCGGCTTTCTGGGTGGCTGCTGCGGCCTATATACGCCTGAAAGGCCGGAGGAGAGTACGGTGATGGAGGGAGAACGGCCAAAAATCAGCGTAATTGTGCCGGTGTACAACGTAGAAGCGTATGCAGAGAGGTGTCTGGCCTCTCTAGCGGCACAGACCTACCCGCATATGGAGGTCGTGATGGTGGACGACGCCTCAACCGATGGTGGAGGCCGAATCTGCGACGCCTGGGCGGCCCGGGAGGAGGGGTTTCACGTCGTTCACCTCCAGGAAAACCAGGGCGTTTCCGCCGCCAGAAACGAGGGGAGCCGCAGGGCGTCGGGCGCCTATATCGCCTTTGTGGATTCCGACGACTATGTGGAACCCAATTTGCTGGAAAGGCTGTACCAGGCGTTGACGGAAGGGCAGGGGGATGTCAGCGCCTGCGGAGAGGTGGGCCTAGGCCTGCGAGCCGGTCCCGCCCGGGTACTCGCTCCGGCGGAGGCGGCTCGGTGTCTGGCCCGGCGCGCCCCCTTCCTTTGGACCCCTTGGGGCAAGCTTTTCCCGGCGGAGCTTGTGAAGGAAACTCCCTTTGACAAACGAGTTCTTTGCGGTGAGGACCTTCTGTTTTTCTATCAGATTTTGAAGCGAGTCCGCCGGATTGTCTATGTGCCGGACCCCCTTTACCACTACGTATACCGGGCGGGCAGCCTGATCAACAACGGCGTGACGGAGAAGCGCTGCGTGGTGCTCTCCGTCCTGGACCGGGTCTGTCAGGACGCCGCCGGGAGCTTTCCGGAGGCGGAGGCCTGTTTTCAGCAGATCGCGCTGGATACCGCAGCCCGCCTGGCAATGCAGACGGTAGAGAACGGCGCGGAGGGCAGCCCCCGGGACTATCTGAAGCGGTTTCGGAATGACGCGCGCCGCCACTTCAGCTGGAAAGCGTGGGCGCTCCGCCCGAACAAAAAGAGCATGGCGGCGGAACTGGCACTTTGTGCCGGCCTGCCGGTTTTTGAAGGGATGGCCGCAGTCTACCGGCGGCTGAAGCCCCTGTGGAGAAACAGGATGGGGTGACGGGCAGATGGATAGAGCGGGAACGATCACGAAAAATGTCAAATATGCCGTTGCGGGGGAGCTTCTGCTGGCTGTGTTGAAGTTCCTGTCCCGCCGGGTATTTGTACTTCTGCTGGGGCGGGAGTATCTGGGGCTTAACGGGCTCTTTGCCGATGTGCTCTCAATGCTCTCCCTGGCGGAACTGGGGTTCAGCGTCTCCATCACCTGCAGCCTTTACCGCCCGGTGGCCCAGGGGGACACCGAGATGATAAAATCCCTGGTCAGGCTGTATCGCCAGGTTTATCGGGCGGTGGGCCTCCTCGTTCTAGCGGCAGGACTGTCCCTGACGCCGTTTCTGGGCTTCTTTGTCAAAGAGATGCCGAAGGATATTTCTAATATTCCCCTGATCTATGTGCTGAACCTGGTAAATGCCAGCGTCTCCTATTTTTTTGCCTATAAATCCACTCTGCTCTTTGTGCATCAAAAGAAATACATCGAGACCTCCATACGAGCCGCCGTGTCGCTGGCCGCCACTGCGGCACAGATTGGGGTGTTGCTGCTGACCAGAAATTACCTGTATTATTTGTGTCTCGCTATCGCGGCCACGGTTGTACAGAATGTTGCCGTTGGGGCAGAGGCGGACCGGATTTTTCCCTATCTGCGGGAGAAGGAGGTACGTCCCCTGCCGGCGGAAATTTTGGGCGAAATCTGCCGCAATGTGCAGGCTATGCTGCTCCACCGCATTGGGACTGTGGCGGTGTTCAACACGGATAACCTGCTGATCTCCAAGTTTGTGGGCGTGGTCTCCGCCGGGCTGTACTCCAACTACATGATGATACGGGGATTTTTAAACCTCCTGATTAACGCGCTGTTCGACGCCATTGCCCCCGGCCTGGGCAGCCTGGCCGCAACGGAGACGGAGGAGCACAGGCGCACAGCCTTCCGCCGCCTGCATTTTTTCTCTGCGTGGCTGTTCGGGTGGATGAGCATCTGCCTGTTCTGCCTCTACGACCCGTTCATTGACATTTGGCTGGGCGAGGGCTATCTGCTGCCCAAGAAGGCGGTGCTGCTGATTGTCCTGAATTTCTATGTCAACAGTATGCGAATCCCCGTGAACAATACCAAGGGCGTTCTGGGGCTTTTTTGGGAGGACCGTTACAAGTCGATTCTGGAGGCGGTTTCCAATCTGGCGGTCTCCGCTGTGTTGGCCCAGCGGTGGGGCGTTGAGGGAATCATAGCCGGGACCCTGATAAGCACGCTGGCGTTTCCCTTTTGGTGGGAACCTCTGGTCCTTTACCGCCGGGGGCTCCACAGCCCGGCGGACAAATATTTTGCGGATTATCTGGCCCATCTGGGGGTCACAGTCGCCGCCGGATGGGCGACATGGCTGCTTTGCCGGGGAATTGGCGGCGGCATTGGCTGTTTTTTGCTAAAATGCCTGCTTTGCGCGGCCCTTCCGAATGCAATATATATCGTGGCGTACCGGCAAAAAGAGGAACTGCATTTTTTTCTCCATACGGCGAAAGGGATGGTAAAAAAGACAAGGTAGAAAACGCGCAAGGGCAGGCCATGCGGGGCCTGCCCTTGCGCGTTTTCTGATTTGACGGGGTGCACGGATTTGCGGGGCCGCTGCGGCGATCGGCCCGGCGTCTCAGTCCGATGATTCTGACGGCTGATTGTACCGGCGGTAAAATTTTCGAATAAGGTCGATAAAGGTGCGGGCGGCGGGGGAGAGGAAGCCGTTTTTCTTGTAAACCACCGCCAGGGGGCAAAGCAGTGGCGGCTCGCCTATGGTGAAGCAGGCCAGCCGGTCCAGATAGGGGGTGCGGGGGACGCCGCTTTCCTGCAAAAAGGCGAAGCCCATCTTTTCCGCCGCCAGGTTGATGGCGGTGGTGGTGTTGGTGGTGACCAAAATGTTTTGGGGCTCTACGCTGTGGACGGAAAAGGTGTTGTAGAGCAGCTTGGACAGTCGCCACTCAGGGGGCAGCATGATAATCCGCTCCCGCTCCAGGAGGCGCAGATTGGGAAAGGGGACGGGGCGTTCATAGGTGCTGTCCAGTCCCTGGAGGAGGGGGTGGTCCCGGTGGCCCACCAGAAAGACCCGCTCCCGCATCACCGGCTCATAGGTCAGTTCGGTCAGGTCTCCGGGGGGCTGCATGACACAGAAGTCAATCACATTGGCCGCCGCCAGCGCCCCCAGCTCAGGCACAGGGGCCTCGTGGAGGACCACCTGAACGTCCGGGTACTGCTCCTCAAACAGGGGCAGGATGTCGGGCACCAGGTTGGAGCCCCGCCAGGAGGACACCCCGATGTGGAGCACCGGCCGTTTCCGGTCGTGGAGGTCCCGCAGATCGCTGACCAGCTGCCGGTCCAGAAAGCCCTGCCGCTCCAGATAGGCGTGAAACAGCTCCCCCGCCGGAGTGAGCTTCAGCGGGGAGTGGGAGCGGTCCAGCAGCACCACGCCCAAACTCCCCTCCAGTTTGGCCAGATACTGGCTTAGGTAGGGCTGAGACAGATAGAGTCGATCCGCTGCCTTGGAGATGCTGCGCTCCTTGACGATGGTGAGAAAATACTCCGGGTTTTTGACAAACATGACGGCTTAGCCCGGAGGCCAGGTCATGTCCCGGCCCGCCAGCACATGGAAGTGGAGGTGGGGTACGGACTGGCCCGCCTGCTCCCCGATGTTAGACACGACCCGATAGCTGTCCAGGCCCAGCCGCTTGGTCTCCTGGGCGATGACCTGGAAGATATGGGCCACCAGGCCGGCGTTGTCTGCATTTACCTCGGCCACAGAGCCGATATGCTCTTTGGGAATCACCAAAAAATGGGTGGGGGCCTGGGGATCAATGTCGAAGAAGGCCAGGCACTGGTCGTCCTCGAACACTTTGCTGGACGGAATCTCCCCGGCGGCAATTTTGCAGAATAAACAGTTGGACATTGGGAAACCTCCTTTGTTTGACTATATTACCATTGTACCTGATTTCCCCAAGATTGCAAGAGGATTCTTTATAGGTGATTTTTAATATGCCGGTAAGCTGCATCAAAATGAGCAATAGGCTGATCCGGGAGCTGATGGGGCTGGGATAAATAAGTGATAGAAACTATTGCAGCATACTATAAGCACATTCCAACAACATCAGAGCCAGAATAATGTTGACCACCCTGTAATACTTGGAATAGAGCTTTTGTATCAGCACACCTAAACCAATCCATGTACAGGTCGCAATTGTGCCTATGGTCGCAATAATCAACTCAAAAAGCAGTAAAACAACAAAGGATGTGCTGTAACTGACAACAAAACCTGTCAATGCGGTTATTCCAAACATATATATCTTTATATTTACAAATTGAAGCACAAAGCCTTTTGTAAAGGAAGCTGCTCTATCTACTGAGTTTTGCTCTGGCTGGCTGATCGCAATATGAACAGCAAGCCATAAGATGTAGGCCGCCCCAATATATTTGAGAATATCCTGTAAATCCGGCAAAAATGCGCTGACTCCATAGACGAATACAGCACAGAGAAATTGAACCACATAGTACCCAGCAAAAATACCGAAGAATAGAGGTTTTCCCCTCTGCCATCCATAATTTGTAACGGTATTTAATGCTAAAATATTTCCTGGCCCCGGTGTAAACGCATTGATTAAACAGTAGATCAGGAAATTTCCAATTACATAAACGGGCATCTTCATCAACCGCCTTTCTGCCAATAGTATAGCAGATCCAGCAGATACATTGGTAATTCTTGTTTTATATGCTTTAGCATAGTTTAAAACTATGCTAAAGCAGGATCATATTTTCCCAACTCATGGATATAGATTTTCCCAAGTTCGCTGAGCTCCTGTTTTTCATGAGTGACATAACCGATGCACATTTGCTCCTCCGTTTCGAGAGGAATAGCAATGATATTGTCCCCATGAAGGTATGTGGGAAAAATTCCGCTTGAGATCGTATAGGCATTCAAGCCCAGCATGAAGTTGACAATTGCACCACGGTCGTTGATGCGGATTTCTTTATCCGAAACGATGGAACTGAACATTTCTTCTGAGAAGTACGTGGATTCATAATTCCCTTGTACGAAATTCAGCCTGGGATATGGCAATAAATCAGAAAAACCAAGGCTAGACTTTTCGGATAAGGGATGACCTTTCTGTAAAAATACATGGAGCCTTGCGGAAAACAGAGGTACAAACTTTAAATTGTAGTCGCGCAACGATTTTCTGATAACTGGTTCATTTTCTTTGCACAGATAAATAATTCCCAAATCACTGATTCGATTCTTCACATCTTCCAAAATTTGATGGGTACTGGTTTCGTTGAAGTAAAACTCATAGCGTTCCTGGCCGAATCGCTTTACCAACTCAACAAACGCATTTTCGGTAAAGGTGTAATGCTGTGTGGAAACGCCAAATCTTGTTTTTTGAGGAATGTCTGCGATGTATTTATCCTCAAGAAGCTGCATTTGCTGGAGTACCTGCCGGACGTAGCCGAGAAATTCCATTCCTTCCTGAGTGAGTGTAATTCCTGTCCTACTGCGCAGAAATATGGTAATTCCTGTTTCTTTTTCAATGTCTTTCGAGGCATTCGACAGACTGGGCTGTGAAATATACAAAAGTTTCGCTGCTTCAGTAATCGAGCCGGATTCTGCAACAGTTAGGACATACTTTAGCTGCTGTATCGTCATCTTATTCGCCCTTACAAACAGAATTTTATTGAATTTAGGATAAAAAATTATGGCAGTATTTAGAGTGGAACGCACCAGCAATTACACCGTCATGCGCAATTATCATCTGCGGGATAAGACCATCTCCTTCAAAGCCAAGAGTCTGCTGTCCCTGATGCTCAGTCTCCCGGAAAATTGGGATTATACTCTTGCCGGTCTCGTCCGAATCAGCCCGGAGGGCAAGGACGCCGTCCGGGCCGCCATAATGGTTATTGAACTATCCTGCCAATCACTCTGAATCGCCATATATAGCTGCTAAGTTCTATTTCAAATAACGTCCTGTGATACTGTTCGTATTCCCTGCAACCGCCTCTGGTGTCCCTGCCGCCACCACGCGTCCTCCGGCTTCGCCGCCGCCGGGTCCCATGTCGATGAGATAGTCCGCATTGCGGATCACATATAGGTCATGCTCAATGACCACAACTGTAGCCCCGTGCCCGATCAGCGTCTGGAACACCCCCAGAAGGGTGCGCACGTCCAAGGGGTGCAGGCCGATGGTGGGCTCATCGAACACAAACAGGGAATCAGACTGTGCCCGGCCCATC
>JAAWCR010000043.1 GCA_022793355.1 Lawsonibacter sp.
AACTGCATTACTACCATGGCAGCCTGTGGAGCTTAACATTTTTGCAACAAAATTCTACGTTTCGCCCAAAGATTTCGAGGTTTTTCAACTTTTTGGACCCGTCACCGCCGTGTCACGCTCCTTGCGCAGGGTTAAAAAGTGCAAAAACTCGGGATGAAACCGTCGAAAATCCCTCTTTCCGCATAAAAAAGTGAAACTGGTAGACATCTGGTAGACGCCCTGAAATTTAGAAAGCCGCCAACCCCTTGCAGGACAAGGAGTTGGCGGCTTTTTTGGTAGACTTTTGGTAGACGGGGACAATTCGCATAGGAAAATAAAACCCCTGCGGCCCAAAAGGCCACAGGGGTGAGACTCCGTTCTTCTGTTTTCAGGAGTGATAGCTGTCTGCTTTGGCAATGTTCATATCCTTCAGGGTCAGGTCCCGATTATAGGGATTGATAAGCCGATTGACAGTTTCCAACGTCTTTTCCTGATCCAGCTCGTAACAATACCGATATCCCCGGTACAGCCCGAAGCCGTTCCCCTCCAAGGTAGCGGTTTCCACACCGGTGGAGGGGTTCAGGTTAATGGCCTGGCTGGCAAAGTACAGCATATCATTCATGGATAGGTCGGTGTCCACATTACTATTAAAAATCTCTACAAACCCGTTAATTTTGGCGATGTTATTCCAGGCCAGCACCTTCTTGGCCAGGGCAACCAGAATCTGCTGCTGGGTCTGGGTGCGGCCCACGTCGGAGTAGCCGCTGCCATCGTTGTTTTTCCGGAATCGGGCCACTTCCATCGCCTGCTGACCGCTCAGCTTCCTCTGCCCCTCTGTGTAGTGGATATGCAAATCCTGGTAGGGGTCGTCATAATCCATATTGCAGGGGACGTAAAAGTCAATGCCTCCTAGGTAGTCCACCAGCGTGATGAACCCCTTGATATTCACCTTGATATAGTAGTCAATGGGAATTCCGAGCATGTTGGAGACGTCTGCCACCCGCTGTTCTACGCCGCCCTTGCCATAGACCAGGTGGGGATTGCCGCTCTCACGGGCCACCAGTGTATCCCGTGGGATGGAGACCACCCCCACGGTCTGCTCCACTGTATCGTAGCACATGACCATCATGGTGTCGGTACGGTAGCCCTCCATATCGGTGGCGGCGAGGAAGATGTTGTAGACCCCCTTCCGGAGCTCCAGGGCTCCATCTCCACTGTTGGGACCGGTGGCCGCGTCATTTGTGGTTCCGGGCGTCCCGGCGGTCCCCATCCCATTCTGGGAAGGGGCGGGGAGCTTGGACTGCGCTGGCGGCCGCACCATAATGGTAAAGCCCACATAGACCGCCACAATAAGGGCGGAAATTACAACCAGCGCCTTGTAGAGTCCCACAGCCGCCGAAGCGGCCACCCCACGGCCACTCCGCCGGGGCCGCTTTCTGGGTGGCTCGTCATACCAGCCGTCATCCTCATATCTGCGAGGCGGCGCGGACCGGCGCTCCGGCTGCCGCCGGTGTACGTTCATATATCTCTCTTCCAACGGGGTCACTTCCCTGAACATAATTCTTTTCCAGTATACTCAATTCGACCCGGGTCGGCAAGAGGAAAATGGGTCAATTCATAA
Source organism: Lawsonibacter sp. (assembly GCA_022793355.1). GTDB lineage: Bacteria > Bacillota > Clostridia > Oscillospirales > Oscillospiraceae > Lawsonibacter. The sequence continues at coordinate 1,601 of JAAWCR010000043.1, forward strand.
AAAATTAAGAATTATGTCAACGTCTCCTCCACCATCGCCCACACCTGCTGCGCTGTCATGCCGTCACAGCGGTAGGAGACCAGGGTGCCATCCGGGTGGAGAACGTCGAAGGAGAAGGTCTGACCTCCGGTGTCGTGCTCCCGGCCGCGGGCCTTCACGACGGCCAAAGACATATCCTCCGCCCGGAAAGCGGGATTGTTGACCGTCTCCCAGTACTCCTCGGGCACGCTGTCACACCAGGGGATGGGATACAGGCTCAGGTCGTAGGTCTCCGGCTGGTGGGGAGATACCAGATGATAGGAGTAGGTTCCGTCCCGGCGGACGGCCACCTCCACATTGTCATACTCCCGGCTCCAGCGGACGAAGAGCATATTCTGCGTGCCCTCCTGATAGCTGAGGCGGCCGTAAAACTCCTTGTTGCCGACATAAGCGCTGTAGCCCTCCGGTTCGGAGGTGGGCAGGTAGGGGGCGAAGTCCGATTCTTCTCGGGCCTGCGCCAGGGTGGAAAACTCCTCCTCCCGCCAGGCGGGGACGCTTTCGGCGGTTTTCAGGTGCTCCAGGCACAGCCCGCCGTTCTCTGTCAGCGCCTGATGGACGAAACGTGTGTTGAACAAGACCTCGCTGTCCAGGTTGCCGCCGTTATTCCAGGCGTTATTCCAGCTCTTAAACCGGACGCCTATGTCGTTTTTGGTCATGAACTCGCTGCCGCAGATATCGTCCGTGATACCGTCGCCGTCCCGGTCGTAGGCCTTGCTCCAGCCGGCAATCTCCACGCCGTTGAACTCGCTGAGCTCGTCCCCTCGGTTCAGGTCAATACAGCAGGTAATGGGCAGGCCGCCCAACCGCATCTCCAGTTCAAAGCCGGCCCGGCCCTTTTCTCCCCAGAGGGTCAGCTCCACCAGCTTTCCCTCGCCGCTGTACCAGGCACGGCCGTTTAGGGTGTAGCCGTCCCAAGACAGCGCCCAGGGCAGATCGGCCTGTTCCGCTTCTGGTTTTCCATCGAGGCCCCAGAAGATGTCCTGGATGTCCTTCTTTGTCAGGTCTACGGTAAAGCTCCCCGGGGCATAGGCACGGGACGCGTCTGCCTGAGGCCGGTCCGTGATATCCTGATAATTGATATCGGGAATCATGGGTGGCACCAGATTAACGCCATACACTAACGGGCTGTCCACCACAAAACCTTGCTCTGTCGTAACGCTCGGCGCGGCATCCGATTGGAGGGGATGGTTCTGAGGAGCACTGGTACTGTCCAGCGTAAGCTGGCTGCCGGACTGGACCGGGTTCGGGCCGGCTGTGGGATCGGGAGTCAGCTTCCACGCCCCCACCCCCAGGATAAGGGCCGCACAGGCGGCAAGCATACCATATTTGACCCAACCGGGACTGGAACTTCGTTTCGGGGTCTCTAAATTCATCAGGGTTTGGTGGAGCGCCGGAGAAATCTCCTGCCGGTCCATGTATGAATTATAATTTTTCATTGCAATTCTCCTTTTCGGCTATGCTTCCAATTGCTTCCGCAGTTTATCCCGCGCCCGGGACAGCCGGGAACGAACCGTCCCCGGGCGGCAGCCCAGCATTTGGGCAATCTCAACCGTGGAGTAACCCTCATAGTAGTGCAGATGGATAACCGCCCGGTCCTCAGGCGGGAGGTCGAACAGCTCCGCCAGCACTTCCCGCTCCTCGGGACCAGGGGCGGGAAGGGTGTCCGGGAGGGGTCCTACCCGCCGCCAGGCCAGCCGCAGGCGGCTCTTGCAGCCGTTGACCAGCACCCGCATCAGCCACGCACCGGGGTTGTCCAGCTCCTCCGGAGCCTTTTCCAAATACCGGACAAAGGCGTCCTGCACGGCATCCTCCGCCTCCTGGGGGTCCCCCAGGAGGGACAGGGCCGCCCGATACAGGCGGTTTTCGTGTTCTGAAATCAGTTTTTCCCAATCCACCGGCCGGTTGGACGTTTGGGACATAGGGGCCACCTCCTTTCACTTATATAGACGCTTGAGCCGGGAGAATTGTTGCGTTAGCGATAAAAAAACCTCCCTTAGGAAAGGGAGGTAAACCGCCGTAGAAGGCGATAAGGTGTCTTTGCGCTTAAAAAACCATATCCCTTGAAATCTCCGACAGGGAGTGGACGCCGCACATAGCCATGGTGTCGGCCAGCTCACCTTTGAGCTTTTCGGTGAGCACCTTGACGCCCTCGGTTCCGCCGCCATAGACGGCGGTGACATAGGGCCGGGCCAGCAGGCAGGCATCGGCCCCCAACGCCAGCGCCTTGCACACGTCCACACCGCTGCGGATGCCGCCGTCCACCATCACCACCAGCTGACCCTTGACTGCCTCGGCGATGGCGGGCAGGACCTCGGCGGTGGCGGGGACGCCATCCTGGACACGGCCGCCGTGGTTGGACACCACAATGCCCGCCGCGCCGGCCTCCAGAGCCTTTTTGGCCCCCCGGACGGTCATAATTCCCTTGAGGATAAAGGGCACCCCGGCGTACTCAATGACCTCCCGCAGTTCCTCCACCGTCTTGGACCCGGCGGGGGGATTCAACCCTTTGAGGAAGGGCAGGCCGGCGGCGTCAATGTCCATGGCAAACATCTGAGCCCCCGAGGCCTTGGCCTGGTCCAGCTTGTCGAAGAGGGTGTCCCGGTCCCAGGGCTTCACGGTGGGGATGCCCTTGCCGCCATGCTGGCCGATAGACTTGGCGGCGGCGGCAAAGACGTCGGGGTTGGTGCCGTCGCCGGTGAAGGCGGCGATGCCTGCCTGAACACAGGCGGGGACCAGAATTTCGTTGTACTCCAGGTCGGTGAGCTTGTCGCCATAGTGCAGCTTCACTGCGCCCACAGGCCCGGCAAAGACGGGTAGGTCATAGGTCTGGCCGAACAGGGTGAAGCGGGTGTCCACCGGGCCGTTGGCACAGATGGTATCCATGTTCAGGCAGATGTCCTGCCACGCGTCGTAGTTGCGGGCGGCGACGGTCCCTGTGCCCTTTGCGCCTGGGCCGGGCATGGTATTCCCGCAGGCCCGGCCGTTGCATACGGGACAGGCCTTGCAATACGGTCCGCTGCATGTGCGGGCGGCCGCTAAAATTTCCTGATAGGTCATTATAACCCCTCCTTATTTTTCTATCATACCGTTTTCGAAGGGTTTCGTCAAGAGCGCCGCGGACCCCTTTGACCGCTCGGAGGAACCAGGACGGCTAAAAACGGAAATCCGTTTGCATCCTGGCCCCGTATCCGGGAATGATGACCGCCGACACCCCCAATTGTGTTGTGTCTTTGAATTTGACATAGATGGACACAGACAGGTACTCTTTTTATTCCAAACATTTTAAAATCGCCCATGCAGCGCCCTCCTCGCGATTCGATGGAGCAATCCAAGTCGCGGCGTTTTTCACATTGCCAGGGGCATTTTCCATCGCGACGGGCATTCCCGCCACTTGAAATGCGCCAAGGTCATTTTCACTGTCTCCCACAGCGGCGCACTGATCCAGCGGGATCCCGTACATTGTTGCAATCAGAGCCAGCGCCCGGCCCTTGTCCACCCCGGCGCCCACCACCTCAAAGTCCTGGGGCCCGGAGGAGGTGAGGGTCAGCCCCTCCAGGGCGGCCAGCTCCTCCAGCGGAAAGGTGTCGGGGCTGCCCTCTCCGTGGATCTTGGTCAAAGGCAGGTCTTGCTCCGCCAGATAGGCGAGGGGGTCCTCTATCAGCTCCGCATTGTCATGGAAGAGAGGATAAGGGTAGCGCTCAAGCAGGGCGGTCTGAGAGAAAGGGTCAACTATAATCCGCTCCCCTGCAAAGATCATCAGGGCGATTTTGCGGTTCAGGCACAGCTCCAGGGTCCGCCGGGCGGCGGACTCCGGAATATCCCACCGGCGAAGCAGCTGGCCGGAGGTGCAGTCGGCCACCGCCGCGCCGCCCAGGATGGAAACGAGGGTGTCGCAGTCGGCCTCCCGGACGTAGGAAAACGCTTCCGGTGCGGGCCGCCCGGTGTTTACAATCACCCGCACCCCCGCCGCCCTCGCCTTAGCGATAGCCGCCTTGGAGCCGGCGGTGATTTTCCCTTTCGGGTCCAGGAGAGTACCATCCAGGTCAAGAGAAATGAGTTTTATCACAAAATCAGTCCTTTTTTATCTTTTTTCCGTTTTTATCGAAGGTTTTCTTCAATGCCCGCTCCACAACCAGGATAGAACCCAGCATCACCACAAGCTGCACCCCGCTGACGGCGAGACCAACCGCGCCGACGGTGCCCACATCCTGCCTCAACACAAGCAGCAACGGCAAAAGGGAGGGGAGCAGCAGCCACCGCCCCGCCTGATACCAGACCTTGCCCATGCACCTCTGGGCAAAGTCCCAGGTGTCCTGGTTTTTCGAGGACATGGCCGTCCGGTAGCCGTAGCCTGGGTTGATCTCGGCGGGCGGATTCTTTTGAAACTCCTTCCCGAAGCCGATCATAACGCCAGGGATGAGCAGGTCCATAGCCAGCACAAAAATCCAAAATGCAATGTTTACAATCATAAGAATAAACTCCCAATCTGATACACCAGCAGGGACACCACATAGGCGCAGCCCATCTGCCAGGCGATGGAGAACCAGACCCATCGGCGGCTCTGCATCTCCTTAAAGAGGGTGGACACGGCGGCCACGCAGGGGACATACAGCAGAATAAACACCAGCATGGCGAAGGCGGACAGGGGAGTGAAGCCGGTCATGGCAGCGGCTACCTCCCCGCTGGCAGCGGTGAGAGAGAAGCCATAGAACATGGACAGGGAGGAGACCACCATCTCCTTGGCAATCAGGCCGGTGAGCAGGGCCACGGCGGCCTGCCAGTGACCGAAGCCGCAGGGGGCGAAAACGGGGGCGATCACGCCGCCCAGGGCGCCCAGCATACTGTGGGTGGGGTCGTCCACCATACGCAGGGAGAAGTCAAAGGATTGCAGCAGCCAGAGGACCATGGACATTAGTAAAATTAATGTACCAGCCTTGACAAGAAACCCCTTTACCTTTTGCCACACATGGGTGAGCATATTGCCGACGGACGGCAGGCGGTAAGGGGGCAGCTCCAGCACAAAGGGAGCGGGCTCCCCGGTGAAGAGGGTCTTTTTGAAGAACAGCCCGGACAGAATGCCCACAATCATCCCCACAATGTACAGCCCAAAAACCACCAGCCCCGCCCAGGGGCCAAAGAAGGCGGCGGAAATCAGCCCATAGACGGGCAGCTTGGCGGAGCAGGACATGAAGGGCACCAGCAGGATGGTCATCCGCCGGTCCTTCTCGTTCTCCATGGTCCGTGCCCCCATGATGGCGGGCACCGAACAGCCAAAGCCCATGAGCATGGGGATGAAGGCCTTGCCACTCAGCCCGAACCGGCGCAGAGCCCGGTCCATGATAAAGGCGGCCCGGGACATGTAGCCCGAATCCTCCAGAAAGGAGAGAAAGAGAAACAGCAGGGCGATCTGGGGCAGGAAGGTGAGCACGCCCCCCACCCCGGCGATGATGCCGTCGCACACCAGGGAGATGAGGACATGAGACACCCCCGCCCCGGCCAGGGTGGGAGCCAGCCACTGAGACAGGGCGTCCATTCCTGCCCCCACCCCGTCGGACAGCCAGGAGCCAAAGGGGCCAAAGGTGACCACAAACATCCCCAGCATGGTACACAGGAACAGGGGGATGGCAAAGACCCGATGGGTGACCACCCGGTCAATCTTTTCGCTGAGGGTGCGCTCCCCGGGCACGCCGCCCCGGACCACCGACGCCTCCACCACCTTCTGTATGTACTGGTAGCGGCTGTCGGCGATGAGAGTCTCCCGGTCGCCCAGGTCGCTGGAGTTCTCATACTCCGCCACCAGGGCGTCCAGCCTCCTCTTGACCTCCTGCGGGAGGTTCAGCGCCTTCTCCACAATGGCATCCCCCTCCAGCAGCTTGATAGAGGCCCAATGGGCGGGAAGGCCGGCGGCGTAGGCGTAGTCGTGGAGCAGCTCACCCATGCGGTGGTGGATGTCGTGAGTATAGTCGTCGTAAAGGTCGTCCGGCTCGATGGTCACCCCCAGGTGCATCTGCCGGTGGGCGGTGTGCATCAGCTCCTCAATGCCCTCGCCGGTGCGGGCGGTAATGGGAATCACCGGCACCCCCAGCTCTTTGGACAGCCGGGCCGCATCAATCCTGTCCCCCCGCTTTTCCACCTCGTCCATGAAGTTGAGGGCCAGCACGGTGGGCCGCTCCAGCTCCAGAAGCTGAACGGTAAGGTACAGGTTGCGTTCCAGGTTGGTGGCGTCCACAATGTCGATTACACAGTCGGGGCCCTCACCGATGATGAAGTCCCGAGCTACAATCTCCTCCATGGAGTAGGGGGACAGGGAGTAGATGCCGGGCAGATCCACCACTGTTACCGTCCGGTCGCCGATGTGGGAGGTTCCCTCCTTCTTCTCCACCGTGACGCCGGGCCAGTTACCCACATACTGGTTGGAGCCGGTGAGGGCGTTGAAAAGGGTGGTTTTGCCGCAGTTGGGGTTGCCGGCCAGGGCAATGCGCATGGGCCGCCGGTCATGCTCTCCAGGGTCGTACCGGCCCCCGTGTTCGGCCAGCTCGTGCTCGTGGTCATGGAGCTGGCGGCGAGCAGTCTCCGGGTCATGGCGGGTCATAGCCGCCCGTGCGCTGCCGTCTCCCCGGGGGCGGGGCTGGCCCATAACAATCTGGGCGGCGTCCTCTTTCCGCAGGGACAGCTCATAGCCCCGGAGGGTGACCTCAATAGGGTCCCCCAGAGGGGCAATTTTGGTAACCCTCACCTCAGTGCCGGGGGTGAGCCCCATGTCCACCAGTCGGCGCTTCACCGTCCCTGATTTGTTGCCAATGGACAGGATCGTCCCGCTCTGACCAGGAGCGAGGTCCTCCAGGGTTCGTTTGTCCATATGTATTCCCCCTTCCTTTTCCGGAATATTGTATCGCACGGCGGGAACGTTTTCAAGAGCTTGGCCCCGAAAGGACAGAAAAATTCCCTGGCGGCGGCCAGGGTGGAGAATCCCGCCTTGACAAAGGACCTGGGCGGTGATATATTAACAATCAGAAGGCGCTGGCCGCAAGACGGTTCAGCCCGTTGGGTTTTGGTTTAAACGAAAACCGTCACCGTTGCGGGGTGGCGGTTTTCAGCGTTTTATACGTATCGTTACGGTGAGACCGAAAATATGAAACGTGCGTCCTAATTGTGCGGGGCGCACGTTCAATCACTATGGCAAAAAAATTCCCCGGCCCGGGCCGGGGAATCATTCATCCTCCTGTAAACAGGATTCTATCATACTGATTACTACGTTGTTAAAACTAGTGTCGTTGTTTTTTGCAATTTCGTCAATTTGAGAAACAAGTGTTTCGGAGATATATAACGTCTTATACGTTCGCTTTATACGACTTTTATTATTCTTTATCTGAAAAGACATGGATATCCCCCATTCCATGTCCTATTCTAATATATAGTATTTCTTATTCCTACATTAGAATTCTTTATTAGAAATTTCTAATGTAGGTTAAAGCAAGCCAGTGTGCTAAAATGCACTCAGACAGGGGGGAACAACGATGGAGCAAGAAGAATACTGGAAAGATTTTATAGCGCTGATAAGCAGCCGGCCCGGATATAAAGGATATCGTCACTGCGAGGACCCGGAGGAAGCAGCCCTGCGGTCGGAGCTATTGGGTCTGCTCCTCCGGTTTAACTTACGTTACGAAGAGGCAAAAAAGCTCCCCATGCCGGCGGAAATGACGGAAGTACACCTCACCCGCGCCTCTCTGCACATCGACCAGCGCATCGCCTTCTACGACTTTTTGGAAACCCTTTTCGAAAACTTTCTGCACGACAAGGAGCACGAAAATATGCGCCTGCTCTTCTCCTTCCTGGATTTTTATACCCGGCTTCTGGAGTGTGAGCTGCAATACGCCCAATAAACTGAATTTACGAACTGTCAGCGCAAAAGCGCGTCCCGCTGCCGGGACGCGCTTTTTATATACAGCCTGTTATTTCAGTTTCCAGATATCCCGGTTGTACTGCTCAATGGTCCGGTCGGAGGAGAAGTAACCGGATTTGGCGATATTGACCAGCATCTTTTTCGCCCAGGCGCGGCGGTCGCCGTAGTCCTGAACGGCCTGCTCCTTCACAGTGATGTAGTCCTCTACATCCAGCAGGGCCATAAACCAGTCCTTATATTTCATGTCCTTCCACAGTGCGGACAGCTCCGCCGGGTCGCCGATGGCCAGCAGCTCGGGGGAGACGATGAAGTCCACCAGCTGCTCCACTGCCGGGCGGTGGTAGTAGTCCAAGGGGCGGTAGCCCCGTCCGTCGGGCTCGCCGCCCTTGTACAGGCCAATCACCGTGTCGCTCTTCTGTCCGAAGGTATAGATATTCTCCTCCCCCACCAGCTGGGCAATCTCCACGTTGGCCCCATCCAGGGTGCCCAAAGTAACCGCGCCGTTGGCCATGAACTTCATGTTGCCGGTGCCGCTGGCCTCCTTGGAGGCCAGGGAAATCTGCTCGGAGATATCGCAGGCGGGAATCAGCCGCTCCGCCCAGGTGACGTTGTAGTTCTCCACCATCGCCACCCGCAGCCAGGGCCGGACCTGCGGGTCCTGATCAATGAGCTTTTGCAGGCAGAGGATCAGATGAATAATCCGCTTCGCCATGACATAGGCGGGGGCCGCCTTGGCGCCGAAAATCACGGTCACCGGCCGTTCTGGCAGCTTGCCGGCCTTGATCTCCAGATACTTGTGGATGATATACAGGGCATTCATCTGCTGCCGCTTATACTCGTGGAGCCGCTTGACCTGAATGTCAAAGACGGACTGGGGGTCCAGCTCGATGTGCTGGGTGGCCCACAACACCCTGCACAGCTGATCCTTGTTGTGCTGTTTCACCGCCAGCAGCCGGTCCAGAACGGCCTCGTCCGCCTGGAACTCCAGCAGCTTTTCCAGCACCCTTCCGTCCTGCCGCCAGTCTGGGCCGACGCAGTCATCAATCAGGTCGGTTAGCTGGGGGTCGCAGGCCTCCAGCCAGCGGCGGAAGGTGACGCCGTTGGTCTTGTTGTTAAACTTCTCCGGGTAGATGTCGTAGAAGGGTTTCAGCTCGGAATTTTTCAAAATCTCTGTGTGGAGGGCGGCCACGCCGTTCACCGAGAAGCCGCAGTGGATATCCATATGGGCCATGTGGACCCGGTTTTCCTCGTCCAGAATGGCTACCTTGGGGTCGGGGTGGGCCTCTTTCATCCGGCGGTCCAGCTCCCGGATGATGGGCACCAGCTGCGGAGCCGCCTTCTCAAGGAACGAAATGGGCCACTTCTCCAAGGCCTCGGCCAGGATGGTGTGGTTGGTGTAGGCACAGGTGCGGCGCACCTGTGCCAGGGCGTCGTCGAAAGACATTCCCCTGCCGGTGAGCAGGCGAATCAGCTCTGGAATAACCATAGAGGGGTGGGTATCATTGATTTGAATCACCACATGGTCGGCCAGGGTATCCAGCGAATACCCCCGGCCCTCCAGCTCAGCCAGAATGAGCTGAGCTCCGGCAGACACCATGAAATACTGCTGATACACCCGGAGCAGCCGGCCGGCCTCGTCGCTGTCATCGGGGTAGAGGAAGGAGGTGAGCCGGTGGGCGATGTCCGTCTTGTCAAAGTCGATGCCCACCCAGGGCTGGCCGGCGGGCTCGGTCACGTCGAAGAGGTGCAGGCGGTTGGCAAAGCCGTTGCCCGCGCCGGGAATGGCGATGTCGTAGAGCACCGCCTTCAGGTCAAAACCGCCAAAGGGGACATCGAAGGACATCCCTGTGGGGATCAGCCAGCTGTTCGCCTCCATCCAGGGGTCCGGTTCCTCGGTCTGGCGGCCCTGGTCGAATCGCTGCTTAAACAGGCCGTAGTGATAATTCAGGCCCACACCGTCGCCGGGCAGGCCCAAGGCGGCGATGGAATCCAGAAAACAGGCGGCCAGGCGGCCCAGGCCGCCGTTGCCCAGGGAGGGCTCGGGTTCCATTGATTCGATGACCCCCAGGTCCCGGCCCAAATCGGCCAGCAGCTCCTTCACCTCGCCGTGGAGCCCTAGGGCCAGCAGATTGTTGCTCAGCAGCTTACCCATGAGGAACTCGGCAGAGAAGTAGTAGAGCTTCCGCTCCCCGGCGGGGGCAGGGCGGTTCTGTGCCAGGTGGCCGGTGAGAATCAGCAGCGCCTCATAGAGCTGGTGGTCGTCACACTGGTCGGGCGCGCAGCCAAAGCGTGCCTGGGTGGTCTGGAAAAGCTGTTCTTTCAGTTGCATAACACACATCTCCTTGTGGTGGGATTCGATTGCAGGGTCGGCCTGCGGCCGCCCGTTGAATACATTGTGCCGCATGGAGGACGGGCAGTTCTATTTGGGCCTTTTGGCCTTCGCAGCTGGCTTTTTGGGCAGACGCTGATATACCCGCATCTCCCGGTGCAGCCGTTTGGAGAGCGTTTCATCAAAGGTGCCGGGCAGTGCCCGCCACTTCCAATTGTTCCCAATGGTGGAAGGGATATTCATCCGGGCCTCGCTGCCCAGACCCAGCAGATCCTGAAACTGCATCACCGCCAGGTCGGCGGGTGAGGCCCAGGCCGAACGCATCATCCCCCAGTGATACCCCTCCCGTTTGGACAGGCGGAGATAGGCCTTCGCATAGGACACATCCTTTTTGGGCGCGGTTGCCATCCAGCCCAAAATGGTGTCATTGTCGTGGGTGCCGGCGTAGACTACGCAGTGGGTGGGGTAACGGTGGGGCAGATAATCACTCTCCCCATCCCGGCTGTCGAAGGCGAACTCCAGAATTTTCATCCCGGGATAGCCGGAGGCTTTGAGCAGCTTGTGCACCGAGGGAGTGAGGAAGCCCAGGTCCTCGGCGATAATATCCTTTTTGCCCAGGGTCTTGTTTACCGCCTTGAAAAAGTCGATGCCCGGGCCGGGTCTCCATTTGCCGTTGCGGGCGGTGGTGTCCCCGTAGGGGATGGCGTAATAGGAGTCAAAGCCCCGGAAGTGGTCAATGCGCAGGGTGTCGTACAGCTTAAACTGGAAAGAGATGCGCCGCAGCCACCAGGTGTAATTATCCGCCTTCATCCGCTCCCAGTCGAAGAGGGGGTTGCCCCACAGCTGACCGTCGGCGGAGAAGCCGTCAGGGGGGCACCCGGCCACCTCGGTGGGCAGGCCGTTCCCATCCAGCTGGAACTGCTCCGGATTGGCCCAAACATCAGCGCTGTCCCCGGAGACATAGATGGGCAAGTCGCCAACGATGGAGATGCCCAAGCCGTTGGCATATTTTTTCCAGTCGTTCCACTGCTGGAAGAACAGATACTGCACAGCCTTCCAGAAGTTTACCTCACCGGCCAGCTCCTCCCGAACGTTTGCCAGCGCGGCGGGCTCACGCAGCCGCAGCTCCTCGGGCCACTGGAACCAGGATATACCGCCGTGCTTATCCTTCAGGGCCATGAACAGGGCGTAGTCCTCCAGCCACTCCCCTTGCTCCTGACAGAACAGGGCAAAGTCGGGCCGGCTCTGATTCAGCAGCCGGTCACAGGCCTTGTGGAGGACCGGATAGCGGGTCTCATACAGCAAGCCGTAGTCCACATATTCCGGACTGCTCCCCCAGTCCAGGTCCTGAAACTCCGAGGGCTCCAGCAGGCCGTCTCCGGCCAGGGTATCCAGGTCGATGAAGTAGGGGTTGCCGGCAAAGGAGGAGAAGGACTGATAGGGGGAATCGCCATAGCTGGTGGGGCCCACGGGGAGGAGCTGCCAGCAGCTCTGCCCCCCCGCCGCCAGAAAATCCGCGAACTTCCACGCCTCCGCCCCCAACGTACCGATGCCGTATGGGGAGGGCAGGGAGGAAATGGGCATTAAAATTCCTGCTTTTCTCACGTTGAGATCACCTTTCTTGTACACTTTTCGGCTCAAAATGGGAAAGGACTCAGGTCATTGCCAAAAGGCCCCCTTGTAAAAGGGGGCCGCCGAAAGGCGGTATTGGGGGGATTCCACACTGCCAACCAAACGCTTGCGGTTGGAATCCCCCGCCGCTTTGTGGTCTCCCCCCATCAGCAAGGGGGACTTTCTTCAATCCGCGCCACGCTCTCCCCTTCAATCAGCTGGAAGGGTACCAGCTCGTGGACGGGCGGACAGTTGCGGGAAATTCCCCGCAGCAGGGCGTCCACTCCCCGCTCAGCCAGCTGCTGGGTATCCTGACGAACAGTGGTCAGGCGGGGCAGGGAGTATTGGCCGGTGACGATACCGTCATAGCCCACCACCGAGATATCCTCGGGAACCCGCCTTCCCATATCGCTGAGGGCCCGGATAGCCCCCAGGGCCATCACGTCGCTCACCGCAAAAATTGCGGTCAGGTCGGGGCACCGTTCCAGGAGCACCCGGGTGGCGGCGTAAGCCTCGGGCATGGAGTAGCGGCAGGGCTCGCACTGCCGGCCCACATCAAAGGGGACGTCCAGGCGCAGGCAGGCGTTCTGGCAGCCCTCCAGACGGCGGAAGCTGATTTGAGAGCAGGACCAGTTGCCCCCCAGAAGGCCGATGTGCCGGTGGCCCTGCCCGGCCAGCAGCTCGATCACCTGCTCCGCCGCCGCGCCGTCATCGGTAGTGAAGGAGGACAGGTTTTGAAAATTCAACTCTTGCGCGGTGTTGGTCAGCAGCACACAGGGGACCGTAATCGGGGCGAAGCCCGCCTCAAACAGCTCCAGGTCCCCACCCAGGAATATAATCCCCATAGGCCGACGCTCCCGGCACAGCTGGAGGGCAAAGGCCACCTCATTGGCGTCCTCGTCCAGATAATAGACGGCAGCATCCTGGTCTGCGTCCCGCAGGAGGGCCTGCAGCCGCTCCACCAGGTCGGCAAAAAGCATGTTCTGTGTGCCCTTGACAATCACGGCGATGCTGCTGCTGGCCTGCTGCTTCAAATGTTTGGCGTTGTTGTTGGGCTGAAAGCCCTGCTCCTCCACCACCGCCAGCACCCGGCGTCTGGTTTCGTTGCTGACATCTGGGTGGTCGTTGAGAACCCGGGACACGGTGGCCACGCCGTACCCAGACAGCCGGGCGATATCCTTGATGGTCAATCAATGTCCCCTCTTTCCATTAAGACGGTGAAATCATAGCACGTTTTTTTAGAAAAAGCAAGTCTCAACCCTTCACCGCTCCAGCAGCCACACCCTTAATAATGTGCTTCTGACAGGAGAGATAAAACACCACGATGGGTATAATGGCCATCACAAGAGAGGCCATTATAGCGCCCATGTCCACCCGGCCGTAGGAGCCCTGCATCCGCTGGATGGTGATGGGGATGGTACTGAATTTATTCAAGTCCAGGGTCAGGTAAGGGAGCAGGAAGTCGTTCCAGATCCACATGGTCTCCAGAATACCCACCGAGATATAGGTGGGCTTCATGATGGGCAGCACCACTGAGAAGAAGGTGCGCAGAGGGGAACAGCCGTCAATCATGGCTGCCTCCTCAATCTCGATGGGGATGGACTTGACAAAGCCGCAGAACATAAACACCGCCAGCCCCGCGCCAAAGCCCAGGTAGATGATAATCAGGCCCCAGGGGGTGCCCAGCTTCAGCCGGTCGGTCACCAGAGACAGGGTAAACATGACCATCTGAAAGGGAACAACCATGGAGAACACGCACAGTAGGTAGAGGAACTTGGTGGCCCTGTTGTTCACCCGGGTGATGAACCATGCGAACATAGAGGTACAGACCAGAATCACCACTACGGATCCTACCGTCATAACCAGGTTCCACACGACGGCCATCAGGAAATCGTAGTTTTCGATGGCGGTGATGAAGTTCTCAAACCCGATAAAGTTCTTTTCGGTGGGCAGCTTGAAGGGCTCCAGGTTGATAAAGGCCTTCTTCTTAAAGGAGTTAATCAGCACGATAAACAGAGGGGCCAGATAGAGGACAGACACAAAAGAGAAGAGAACGGTGGCGAATATTCCGCCTTTTCCACGACGTTTCATTACTGCTGCACCTCCTTGGAGCGGGTCATTTTCAGCTGGATGAGCCCCAGGCCCACCACCAGGATGAAGAAAAGCACGGCCTTGGCCTGGCCTACACCCTGATAGCCCACCCGGCCATAGAATGTATTGAAGATGTTCAGAGCCAGCATCTCGGTCTGCTTCATGGGCTCGCCGGCGGTGAGGGAGAGGTTCTGGTCAAAGAGTTTGAAGCCATTGGTCAGAGTGAGGAAGGTGCAAATGGTAATGGAAGGCATCATGTTGGGAATGGTGACATTCCACAGCCGCTGCCAGCCGTTGGCCCCGTCGATCTCAGCGGCCTCGTTCAGGTCGCCGGGGATGGACTGGAGACCGGCGATGTAGATAATCATCATATAGCCGATCTGCTGCCAGCAGATGACCACAACCAGTCCCCAAAAGCCGTATTTGGCGGAAATTTTCAGCGCCAGGTCATAGTGGGCCAGGATGCCATTGAAGATTAGCTGCCACACGTAGCCCAGCACAATGCCGCCGATAAGGTTGGGCATGAAGAACACGGTGCGGAACAGGTTGGTGCCCCGAATCTCCCGGGTGAGCACCATGGCCACGGCAAAGGCGATCACGTTGATGAGCACCAGGGTAACGACGGTGAACAGGGCGGTAAAGCCGAAGGCGTGTACAAAGTCCACGTCCTGAAAGGCACGGACGTAATTGTCAATGCCGTTAGGCTTGGCGTCAATGACAGTGCGGAAGTCGCAAAAGGACAGGTAGATTCCCATCAGGAAGGGCACGATAAAGCCGATGATAAAGGCGGCAAAGGTGGGACCCAGGAAGATGGGGAAATACCGCTTGATGGTTTTTTCCATGGCGGATGCCGGACCTCCTTTTTTAATTCACAGCTTGGCGGAACGGGGCGGGTTCCGTATTGGCTCCGACTGGGGAGCGAATACGGCGCCCGCTCCGTGCGGGGACAAAAGAGGGTGGACGGGCTCTCCCGCCCACCCCGGAGCTCTTAAAAGATCAGCTTACTTGGACTTCTCGGCGGCCCAGTTGTCCACAAAGGCGGCCCGGACGGTCTCCCAGTTGGCATCGGTCTGGTCGGCGGCATAGTTGGTCAGGGCGGAGCCCAGAACATTCTTCCACTCCTCGGAGGGCATGGTGGGGAAGCACCACTTGACGCTGGTGGTCCCGTTGGCCACATAGTCGTTGGCGATGTTCACCAGCAGATTGCTGGACTCCAGATTGCCCTTGAAGGGGACCACGAAGCCCATGTGGTCGCCGGAGCACATATACTCCAGACCGGTCTCGGAGGTGGCGCACCAGTACATGAAGTCCAAGGTGGCCTGGATGTCCTCGGGTTTGGCGTTCTTGTTCACGCACCAGTAGTTTTCGGTGCCGGTGCACAGGCCTTGGTTGGCCTCGTCACCCACGCCGATATAGATGGGCAGCATGCCCAGGTTCTCCTCGCCCACGTCGGCCACGTCACCGTAGGCCCAAGTGCCGTTCTGGTAGAACACAGCCTGCTCGGTGACGAACTCGGCCACGGAGTCATCGCCGGTCTTGGCGGACAGCAGGGTGGGGGCGCAGGTGCAGTTGTTGATATACAGGTCCCACATGGCCCGGTAGTTATCCAGATAGGTGCCCTTGATGGCGTCGGTGTCGCCGATGCCGTCGGCCTCATACTCAAAGTAGATGGGCAGGTTAGCCAGATGGGTCTTGAAGCGCCAGTCAGAGGAGCCATCCATGCCAGCGGAGGTGAAGGCGGAGAAGCCCAGCTCGTCCTTGCGGGCGGTAATATCCTCAGCCACCTTCTTCAGGTCGGCGAAGGACTTGATGTCATCCAGGCTGTAGCCGGCCTCGCTCAGCAGCTTGGTGTTGACGATAATGCCGTAGGTCTCAATGACGTAGGCGATACCGGACATGGCGCTGCCGTCCATCAGGGCAAAGTCGTCGCTGCTCAGCTCCCCGGCAATCTTGGAGCCAGACAGATCATAGCAGTAGTCCTTCCAGTTGGCCAGGCCCATGGGGCCGTTGACCTGGAACAGAGGGGGGGCGTCGGTCTTGGCGATCTCGCTCATGAGAGTGGTCTCATACTGGCCGGAGGCGGCGGTCTGAACCTTGACCTCCACGCCGGTCTCCTGGGTGTAGAGCTTGGCCAGCTCCTGCCAGTCGCCGTCCTGCTCGGGCTTGAAGTTCAGGTAGTAGACGGAACCGGCTGCGCCGCTGTTGCCGCTGTTGCCGCTGCCGGTCGGAGCTCCACTGGAAGCGCTGCCGCCGGGGTTGGAAGCGTTTCCACCGTTTCCGCCGCCGCAGCCGGCCAGCAGGGACAGGGACATAGCCGCACTGAGGACCAGGGCCAAAATCTTTTTGCTTTTGCTCATTTCAATATCCTCCTAAAATAGAATTTGTTTCCCTCCGACTTTCCGGAAACGTTACTGGTGACGTTACCGGTAACGTTTCCAGTTCATCTGTTCATTATAATACTCAACTCTGGAGAAAGATGCAAGGGAAATTTGCGTGTTTTTGCCAAGTTCGGAGAGTTGCCAAAAAACAGCCCGATATTTTTGGGGATAATCACCAAAAACTGTCTTTGCTTTTTTTCATAAAATTTTAATTGTCTTTTTCCCGGCGAAGTATTATACTATATACAGGGAAAGTGTATCCATCCGGGGCCGTTTTATCCCGGCCCCGCCCATCTCAACAGGAGGTGTGATTTATGAGCAGCTATGTCATCTCAATCAGCCGGGAATTTGGAAGTGGAGGCCGCCTGATTGGCAAGCGGCTGGCCGCGGAGCTTGGTATCCCCTGCTACGACCGGACCATCATCCAAAAGACCTCGGAGAAAAGTGGGCTGTCCCCCGACTTTATTGCCCGGGCAGAGGAACGAGCCCGCAGCCGGTTCCATCTGGCCGTGGCCCCTGCCGGGGTAGGCATACCCGCCCTGGCCCACCAGGGAGTCCCCGTCAGCCACCAGGCCTTTTTCGCCCAATCGGAAGTCATTCGGGAACTGGCCGACGAGGGCCCCTGCGTTGTGGTGGGTCGGTGCTCTGACTATGTGCTGGGGGAGCGGCCCGAGTGCTTGAAGGTATTCATCCACGCCGACATGGCCAGCCGCGTGGAGCGGTGCGTGGAGGAGTACCATATCCCCGCTGACGACATGGAGCGGCGCATTGTTCAGATGGACAAGGGCCGGGCCAATTATTATAACTACTACACCGGGCACATCTGGGGCGATATGCGCCGCTATGACCTGACCCTGAACTCCGGCATGATTGGGGTGGAGGGGGCGGTGCAGCTCATTGTCACCCTGGTCAAGGCCCGTTCCGCCTGGGAGGCCAAGTAATGGTCTTGTATCGGCCCAGAATACAGCTATCCACCGGGACAGAGAGCTGCGAAAACTACCGCACCGCTATTCTGGCCGCCGGGGGGGAGCCTCTGGACGGCTACTGCCCTGAACCGAACTTGAGCTGTGACGGGCTTTTGCTGTGCGGCGGCGGCGACATTGAAAGCGCCCTGTTCGGCCAGGAGGACCGCGGCTCTCACCCCCCGGACCGGGAACGGGATCGGGCGGAGCTGGCCCTGTTCCACGCCTTTTTCAAAGCCGGAAAGCCCATTTTGGGCATCTGTCGGGGGATGCAGCTCATCAATGTGGCCCTGGGTGGAACCCTGATTCAGGATCTGCCTCAGCCGGCCCGAAGCTTCCACACCCTACCCAAAGGGGACGCGGTGCATGCGGTTCGAACCCTGTACGGCTCCCTGCTCTATGAACAGTTTGGCCCCGTATTCCTGGTCAACAGCGCCCACCATCAGGCGGTAGACCGCCTGGGCGATGGCTTGCGGGCGCTTGCCTGGGCCGAGAGCGGCTTTGCCGAGGCCATTGACCTGCCTGACTACCCCTTACTGGGGGTTCAGTTCCACCCGGAACGGATGTCCTTTGACCAGCGCCGCCCGGATACCAAAACCTTTGACATCATGTTCGACTGGTTTGTGGAGGCGGCGCGCAAACATTCCATCGCTGGCACTACATAAGAAAGGAACCTTACAGCTATGCACAATTTTGCGGTAAAACGCTGCGTCTGGGGGATAATGGCGGCGGCTCTGGGCCTGACCATGCTCGCCCCTGCGGTAGCGGTCGTTCCCAAGGGATACGGCCTGTCTCCCCAGGGGGACGACCTCTCTGTCGCCACTAAGATTCCCAAGGGATACGGCCTCAGTCCGGAAAAGGGGGACCTTCCCGCCGCCGATCCCATTCCGGAGGGGTATCATTTGGGGACGGAGGGGAACTCCGCCATATCCACCCTGCGTCCCGAGGTTTGCCCGGAGGTTCCTCCGATTCCCCAGCCCGAGGAATCTCCCGCTGTGGTACCGCCCGTCACCGAGTCCCCTGTTGTGAGCCCTCCTGTCGTGGAGCCGCCGAAGGAGCAGCCCGTTTCTCCCCCACTGGTCAGCGCTACTGAGCAGCAGCTGCGGGACCGGGCTGTCAAGCAGCTGCGGGGCCGCGGGCTGTCAAAGGCCCAGACCGAGGCCCTCACCCTCCGGCTGGTCTCCAGCACTACCCTGCTGGTCCTGTTGGAGCAGGGTGAGCTGACCACCGACGATCTGGTCTATCTGGCCCTGCCCAACGGTCGGTCCGACCGACTGGACCGGTACAGTTCTTGGGCGGCCGCCCACCCAAAGGATAAGGCGGAAACCGTGGTCCTCCAGGTAAACATGGACCGGGATCGCCTCTTCTATGAGGATATCCAAACCATTTCTGACCCGGACAGTCTTACGGTGCTGGTCAACAAAAATTACATCCTGCCCGACAGCTATGCGCCTAAACTGGAGGCGTTGGGCTCCGGCTACGGCAGCGGTTCCCTGCGGCCTGAGGCCGCCCAGGCCTTCCGTGCTATGGCGGACGCCGCCCGAGAGGACGGTATCGCCCTGCGCAGTGTATCGGCCTACCGCTCCTACGCTACCCAGCGGAGCACCTACAACCGCTATCTGAACTACAATCAGCAGGCCGTTGTGGACACCTTCTCCGCCCGGCCCGGCCACTCGGAGCATCAAACCGGACTGTCCCTGGACATTAACACCGCAAACGTCCAGGCCCACTTTGAAAACACCCCCGCCTACGCCTGGCTGAAGGAGCACTGCGCTGAGTACGGCTTTATCCTCCGCTATCTCCAGGGGAAAGACGCCATAACCGGCTACCGTTTTGAGCCTTGGCACTACCGCTATGTGGGTGTCGAGACCGCCAAGGCCTGCATGGACCAAGGTGTCACCTACGAGGAGTATCTGGCCCTCCAGCCCAACTGATTCCCCCTCTCCAGACATCAAAAAGCCCCTCCGATTCTAAATCGGAGGGGCGGCGTTTTCTTGATTCAGGCCAGGGCGGCGGTGATGATGGCCATGGAGTAGACCTCCTGGGCGTTACAGCCCCGGGACAGATCGTTGATGGGGGCGTTCAGGCCCAGCAGGATGGGGCCGTAAGCATCGAAGGAGCCCAGACGCTGAGCAATCTTGTAGCCGATGTTACCGGCGCTGATGTCGGGGAAAATAAAGGTGTTGGCGTAGCCGGCCACCTTGGAGTCGGGGCACTTGGTCTCCGCCACCCGGGGGGAGACGGCGGCGTCGAATTGCAGCTCGCCCTCGATGGGGATGTTGGGCATGGCCAGCTTGGCCTTTTCGGCGGCGTTGCGCATTTTGTCCACCGTGGGGCCCTTGCCGGAGCCGAAGGTGGAGTAGCTGAGGAAGGCCACCTTGGGGTCCACGCCAAAGATTTTGGCGCACTCTACCGTTTCGGAGGCGATTTCTACCAGCTCGTCCTCGGTGGGGTCCAGGTTGATGGCGCAGTCGGCCATGGCCAGCACCATGTTGCCGCCGGTGGCGTAGGGGCGCACCAGAATGAAGCAGGAGGACACGATGGAGTTGCCCGGCTTGGTCTTGACCAGCTGGAGGGCGGGGCGGACAGTGTCGGCGGTGGAGTAGGTGGCGCCGCCCAGCAGGGCGTCGGCAATCCCCATCGCCACCAGCATGGTGCCGAAATAGTTGCCCTTCTTCAGCATGGCGCGGCACTCGTCGGCGGTCATCTTGCCCTTGCGCAGCTCCACCATGCGCTCCACCATGGCGTCCATGTCCTCATAGGTCTCCGGATCGTAGATTACCGCGCCCCGGATGTTGAAGCCGGCCTCCTCGGCGGCCTCCAGAATTTCAGACTCCTTGCCTACGAGGATAGGCGTAAGGAACGTACCGGACAGCAGACGGGCGGAGGCCTCCAGAATACGGGGGTCGGTGCCCTCCGTAAAGACAATCTTACGGGGGTGGGCCTTCAGAATTTCAATCAGTTTTTTAAACATTGGCAATCCCTCCAAATCAATTTGGCGTAACGGCACGCCGGTATGATAAAATTATGGTAACATCTCCAGCGAAAAAATGCAAGTCCCGCAGGATAGTTTTCTGCGCTGGACCCATGAAAAATTCCCAGGAAATTTTGAATTTTTCTCTTTACGCCACGTATTGCTTTCTGATATACTATACAAAGCGTATTGCCATTTGTGTAGAGGTGAGAGAACATGAAATCAGAAAATGCGGAATTTTCCCGCACCCTGTCGCTGCTGCGGCAGGAGAAAAAGGTGAGCCAGCGTGCCGCCGCCCAGGCCCTGGGCATCTCCCAGGCGCTGCTCAGCCACTATGAAAACGGCATTCGGGAGCCCGGCCTGGCCTTCGTGGTCAAGGCCTGCGACTACTACGGCGTGTCCGCCGACTTCCTCCTGGGCCGGACCCTGAGCCGGGACGGGGTAGTCATCGCCGCCGAAGAGCTGTACGACATCAGCGACGAGAAAAACAACTCCATCCGCGGGGGCGTACTGGCCCTGCTGTCCAAAAAGCTGCTGGTCAACTCTATCGGCGTGCTCTTTGGTCTACTGGGCAAGACAGGCAGCCGGGAGGCGGTTCAGGCCACCGCCAACTACCTGTCCACGGCGGTGTATACCATGTACCGCCGGCTCTATGACGCCAACCCGGACAACAACCCGGATTTCTTCTCCGTCCCCCCTCGCCACTTCCAGGCCGGTCTCCACGAGGCGGACATGAAATGCTGCGAGTGTGAGCTGGCCGACGCCCTGGCCGCCCATGCCAAGGCCAAGGGCCCCATGCCTGAAATGACCAACGACGCCCTGGCGAGGGATTACCCTGTGCTGTACCAGTCCGTCCTCCAGGTGATCCACAACACCGGCGAGCGGGTCACCGCCATCAGCGGAGGGCGGAAGGCAATTCGGGACAAGAAATAAACCCTGTAGGCAGACACACTCACCCTATTTGTTGATAAAATACAAGCCAACCATACAGATGAAAATGCCGGCCACTTTGTTCAGGGAGATTGACTCATGGTATAGGAAAAAGCCCGCAACCAACAGCGCCACCGCCAGGAAGGAACTCTGCACGATAGCGGCCGCGCTGACCGGCCATCCCGCCTTATAGGCATAGATGTATCCCACCTCCAACCCGACCAGCGCAATCCCGAATACAAAGGACACCCAGTTCAGGTTGGCATACTCCCGCAGCAAATTCCCGCCCCGGTTCAGGGTAAAGTACAGGATGGCGGAGGTAATTGCGCCCACCGTGTAGGTGACGGTCAGCGAAGCCAGCGGGTTTATGGCCGCGGGAGTCTCCTTGGCACAGAGCTGATAGACGACATTGGACAAAACGATCAGTGCAATGGGCCAGACATAAGAAAACATAACCAGGCTCCTCTCCAAAAAAATAGCGGGCATCCAGCAGCTACCATACAGCATCAATGCTGTACCACAGGGGTAACTGGGGAACGCCTCGCTTGATTCCAGCTCAAATTTGGGCTGATTATACCAAACACAGAAAAAAATGTCAAGTATTTGGGGATTCCCATTTTACAATTTAGATTTCCTACGGAGGTTATTCCAATGACCGACCAAGCTAAAATTAGAAATTTTTCCATTATCGCCCACATTGACCACGGCAAATCCACCCTGTCCGACCGTCTTATTGAGCTGTGCGGGGCGGTGGAGCAGCGGCAGATGGAGAGCCAGCTGCTGGACAACATGGATCTGGAAAAGGAACGGGGCATCACCATTAAGGCCCGGGCGGTGCGGCTGGACTACAAAGCCGAGGACGGACAGGTCTACCACCTGAACCTGATCGACACCCCGGGGCACGTAGACTTCAACTATGAGGTGTCCCGCTCCCTGGCGGCCTGCGAGGGGGCAGTGCTCATCGTGGACGCCTCCCAGGGTATCGAGGCCCAGACCCTGGCCAACACCTACCTGGCCATGGAGCACGACCTGGAAATCCTCCCTGTGGTGAACAAAATTGACCTCCCCGCCGCCGACCCGGCCCGAGTAAAGGAGGAAATTGAAAACGTTCTGGCCCTGCCCGCCCTGGACGCCCCGGAGATTTCCGCCAAGCAGGGAATCAATATCCCTGCCGTGCTGGAGGACATCGTCCAGAATATCCCCGCCCCGGAGGGAGACCCGAATGCGCCGTTAAAGGCCCTTATTTTCGACAGCCAGTACGACCCCTATGTGGGGGTGATTGTCTACTTCCGCATTGTGGAGGGCACCCTGAAAAAGGGCATGAATGTGAAGATGATGGCCTCCGGGGCCCAGTATGCGGTGCTGGACTGCGGATACCTCAAGCCCCTGGGGATGGAGTCCGCCCCGGAGCTGTCCGCCGGGGAGGTGGGCTGGTTCACCGCCTCCATCAAAAACGTGAAGGACACCAGCGTGGGCGACACCATCACCGGCGCGGA
>JAAWCR010000044.1 GCA_022793355.1 Lawsonibacter sp.
GTAAAATAGATCCATAAAGGATTGATAAAAGTCAATAGCGGCAAACAACGAAGTGATTGCTTTTCCCTCTCCGGCATCAGCCTTTCTTCCTGAATCGTTGTGCCGCAAGGGATTCAAAGAAAAATCGATTTTGACCGCTTATTCCATGTTGATGTGTGGTCGATTTTTTGGAATTTTTATTTGCATTCCAAAGTCGGCCACACACTTATTTTTTGCACGCGAAAGGAGCACAGCCGATATGCTTGGCTGTGCTTTGTTCTTTGTAATACTTGTTTTCCACCTGTACCGGCGGCAAATTTCCGATACTGGAGTGCAGCCGCCGTTCATTGTAAAAAGAGATGTACTCCCGGAGTGACGCAGTCAAATCTCTCATGTTGGGAAACAGCCCACCACACGGGTGCGGCAGAGAACACGTTGAAGTAAAATGGACAGTACAGCGCTGGTATTTGGCGTCAGGGAATACTTTCCCTACACCTATTGGAAGTAAGGACGCATTGCGTCCTTTTTTGGCGCAAAAGCAGCTCCCTGTCGAGAGGAAGAGAAGCGACAGGGAGCTGAAAAGGGGGCCGGAATTGGCAGGAGAGGGAAATCATCCCTGTCCGGCATATACAGTCCAGGTCAAAATTGACCCGGCTGTGAAAGGAGAATTCGGAAGAAAGCGTAGAGCTCCGCTTTACGCAGGGGAGGTATACAGGCCTCCTTAATGGGCATAGCGAGCTTTTTCAGCTCCGCCTCACCTGCGGCGGCGATCTCATCCTTGTCGGCGCGGGCGTCCAGCAGCTTTGCCGTCTCAGGCAGCTCCACCGGCCAGGGCGCCACCGCGCCGGCCACCAGCCTTGCCGGCCGGCTTCCTCCCGCACGCATAGCAAAGTTGATCAGCGGAAAGTCTATCGTAGCGCGCATGGCGTACTTGTAGAAGCCGCTCCACTCCCCTGCCGGGCACGCAGGCACCCGGAACCGGGCCACCAGAATGGGCAGATGCTCTCCACAGGCCAGGCCGTTGGCCTCACTGTGCCGGCGGATCAGCTCCAAAACCGGGCATTGTTTCCGCACTCCGCCCTCTATGTACTCTACCTCCGCCTGATACATCACCAGCGCGGTGGCCACGTCGGAGTAATAGATGGCCCGGCATACCGGGGAGTTGGGGATCTGATGGCAGATATTTCCCCCCGTCTTGAAGCAGCAGGGCAGGCCGCTGCGCCAGAACCGGCTCTGGTTGAAATAAATGCACCGACGATCCTGCATGATGTTGCCGCCCAGCGTGGCGATGTTCCGGATCTGCGGCGAAGCGGTGGCGCCCGCCGCCCGGGCCACCGCGGGCCACCTCTCCCGGACCACAGGGCTGTCCGCAATATCCCGCAGGGTCACGCCCGCGCCCAGATACAGCCCGCTGCCGTCGGCGCGCAGCTCCTTCAGCTCCTCCACCTCATGGAGGAACACCAGCTCCCGGTCGTCCCGCACACGGTTCTTCAGCAGCGGCATAATGTCCGTCCCGCCGCCGATGTAGGTGGGGCGGCTCCCCTCCAGGGCTTCTGTTATCGTCTTGGCAATCACTCAGGCTCTCTCCTTTCCCCGGCTGGGCAGGATGATAAATTTATCGCACAGAGGCAGGCTGTTGATTTCCTGGCCGCTGGCATAGCGCACCGCGTTGACAATGGCGGGGGCCACCGGCACGGTGGCCAGCTCGCCCACGCTCTTGGCGCCCAAGGGACCATAGGGATCGTAGCTGTCCACCATGTCTACATACGTCTGAGGCATATCATCCATCTGGGGGATCCGGTAGTGCAGCAGATCAGAGGACAGGGTGCGGCGGCTTCTGGGGTTGATCTCCATCCGCTCGTACAGCGCGTAGCCCACGCCCTGGGCGATGCCGCCCTCCAGCTGCCCCTCCACCGTCATGCGGTTGATTGGCGTGCCCACATCCACCACCTGGATGACATCCAGCAGCCGGATGGCGTTGAGCTTCTTGTGGTACTCCGCCTTGACAAAGCACACGGAGAAGGGGTTGGGGCAGGCGGCGGCCTTGTAGGTGCCGGCCCCGATCATCACGCCGCCCTTGATATCGAACATGATCTTCCGGGCCGCCTCCTGGAAACTCATCTCCAGATTTTCGCTTCCGCTGATGCAGTAGCGGCAATCCTTTTCCTCCACCCGGCAGTCGGAATAGATGATTTTCAGCTGCTCCAGTACCTTGCGCTTCAAATCGTCACAGGCCAGAGCCACCGCGTTGCCGCAGATAAACGTCTGGCTGGAGCCGAAGGTGCCTGTGTTGTAGGGCGTGGTCAGCGTATCGGCCGCGGTGATCTGGATGCTGGACAGGGGAATGCCCAGGCATTCAGCCGCGATCTGACATTCCATGGTCTCGCTGCCCTGACCAATGTCGGCGGAGCCCACCAGCAGCTGGATTGTCGCGTCGTCATTGAGCATCACGATCGCCCCGCTCAGGCCGTCCTTATTGGATGGGCCGGAGCCGTGACAGCAGAAGGCGATACCCCAGGCCTGACAGAGCTCATCGTTATCGATCAGGGGGGCTTTGGCGTCGATCTCAGCCTGGATCTCCCGGCACCGCTTGGCGCACATCTCAATCCTGTTGCTGCTGACAGGGATGCTGGCACAGGGGAAGTACTCTCCCACCTGCACCTGGTTCTTCAGGCGCAGCTCGACAGGATCCATGTTCAGCTCAGCTGCCAGACGATCCATCAGAATCTCACGGCCGAAGGTGAGCTGGGAGTTGCCATAGCCCCGGAAGGCGCCGCCGGTGATGTGGTTGGTAAAGACGCTGACGCCGTGGAAGAAATAGTTGGGCACCTTGTACTGCAGCTTACGGGCGGCGGCGGCAACGACAGTAGGGGTATGGGTGGTGTAGGGCCCGCCGTTCAAGCGGAAGGTGGTATCGAACAGCTGCAGCATACCGTCCCTGGCGGCTCCGACCCGCAGGTCCACATCGGAGCCGTGACGGACGACGGAGTAAAGATCCTCTTCCCGCGTATAGGACAGATTGATGGGCCGGCCCAGCTTCCTGGACATCAGCGCCGCTACGTGCTGGGCATGAATCTGCTGGCGGGCGCCGAACCCGCCGCCCACCATCGGCTTGGAGAACCGCACGTCCTTCTCCTTCAGACCCAGAATCTCGGCCATAATGCGGCGCTCCTGGAACACGGTCTGGGACGTGCTGTACACCGTCAGATGCCTGCCATCACTGAAATCACACAGGCAGCTGGTCAGCTCAATGGTCACATGCTGCATATGGGGCGTAACAAAACGATCCTCCAGGATGATATCGGAAGCCGCTTCGCCAGCCTTCCTGTCCCCCTGGGACACGTCCCGGTACTGGATTACATTGTCGGAGGAGATATGCGGCTGCAGAGGCTCCGCGCCCTCGCGCAGGGCGGCGGCCACATCCAAATAGGGCGTCAACACCTCGTATTCCACCCGCACCGCGTCGGCGGCGTCGCGGGCCGCCTGCTCTGTCTCTGCGGCCACGCACATGATACGGTCACCCAGCACCTTGGGCTCCCGGGTAAAGACGGTCTCGTCCGCCATCAGCAAGGGAGACGGAGGATTGCCGGAACAATTAAAGTATAGAGAGGGGGCCTCCTCGGGCATCAGGCAGCCCAGATATCCCGGGACCTTTTCCGCCTCGGAGACGTCGATACTCAGCACCCTTGCCCGGGAGTAGGGGCTGCGGACAATGGCTGCGTAGGCCATATTGGGCAGGCGCAGGTCGTCCGTATACTTGGCCTGGCCCGTCGCCTTCAGGATGGACTCCAGCCGGGGCACTTCCACATTGACGCTTTCAAACCGGCGGTCATGTTCAGCCATGGGTCAGCCCTCCCCTCTCTCCGCGTACTTTACAATGACGTCGGCCGCCATCATAATGGCCTTTTCGATCTTCGCATAGCCGGTACACCGGCACAGGTTGCCGGACATCGCCTGGCGGACCTCCTCCCGGCTGGGCCGGGGATTGCAGTCCAGCAGCGCCTTGGCCGCCATGATCATTCCGGGCGTGCAGAACCCGCACTGGATTGCCCCCGCGTCAATGAACGCCTGCTGCAGCGGATGGGGATGCTCGGGGCTGCCCAGACCCTCAATGGTCTCCACCGATCTACCGTCCGCCTGAACGGCAAACACACAGCAGGAATTGACCGCGCGGCCGTCCAGAATCACGGTGCACGCGCCGCACTCCCCAAGGTCGCACCCTTTTTTCGCCCCTGTCAGCCCCGCGCGCTCCCGCAGCACGTGCAGCAAGGTCTCCTCCCCCGACACGGTAAACTGCCGGGGCTGTCCATTTAGCTTGATCGTGATCTGTGTCAGCCCTGTTGTCATACTCTGGGCCTCCTATTCTTTTTGGCTGATGCAGCACAACAGCCGGCTGGCTGCGCCCGGCCCGGGTCTGCAGTAATCAGCCGGCCTGTGCCGCTGTTGGGTAAGTGAGAGAGGGAAACGGGGACGATACAGGGAGGACGTCCCCGGGAGGAAATGGAGCTTACAGCTCGCCCACTGCGGCCTCCACCGCGTGGAGCAGCTCGTCCGATTCTACCAGCCCGATGGCCGCCTTGGACTGGTCCCGCATATAGGTATCGGCTTCCGCGTTAAACTGAATCCTGTCGGTGAGCAGCTTGTAGGCAATCGCGGTACCCTTGCCCAGCTTGAACCGGCCCAGCTTCTCCCCGGTAATGAAGATACCGCGGCAGGCCAGCAGCAGCTCAATACCCAGGATCTTCTCCAGGTTCCTGATGGCCAGCTGGCACTTCCGCGCCGCCCACGGCGCCATGGATACGTGATCCTCCTGGTTGGCCTTGGTTGGGATGTTGTCGCACACCGAGGGGAAGCACAGCGTCTTGTTCTCCGACGCCAGGGCGGAGGTGGAACAGCAGATGATGTTATAACCGTAGTTCAGGCCGATGGGCTCGCTGGCCAGAGCCAGGGGCAGACCGTAGCTCAGGGTGGGATCGCACAGAGAGAAGCACCGCCGGTCCGCGATGTTTCCGATCTCCGCCAGCGACATGGTCAGCAGGTCCATGGCAAAGCCCGTGGGCTCCCCGTGGAAGTTGCCGCCGGACAGAAATTCGTAATGTCCGTCCCCCTTGGGGAAGATGAGGGGGTTGTCGGTGGCCGCGTTGATCTCCACGGTGATGAGATGCTTTATGTAGCTCAGGTTCTCCCGGCAGACGCCCTGCACCTGGGGCATACAGCGCAGGGAGTAGACGTCCTGCACCCGCTCCTGATAGTGGGGGTGCATCACGTCGTAGTCCAGGTGCACCTTCCGCGCGTCCTCGGTCACCCGCTCGCTTCCCTCCACCAGCCGCAGCACGTTGGCCGCCGCCTTCATCTGCCCCTCATAGGGCCGGACGCTCTGGATACGGGGGTCAAAGGCCCGGGTCTCGCCCCGCACCGCCTCCAGGGACAGGGCGGTGGTAATCTCAGAGACCTTATACAGCCGCTCCGCGTCGTGCACGTTCAGGCAGGCCATGCCCGCGAACATGGTGGTCCCGTTCAACAGCGCCAGGCAGTCCTTTGCCTTCAGCTGGAACTCCACAGGGGCTATCCCCGCCTTCTTCAGCGCCTCCCGGGCGGGCATACGCTCTCCCTGATAGAACGCCTCCGCCTGAGGCACGCCGATGAGCACGGAGACAATGTGGGCCATGGGCGCCAGGTCGCCGCAGGCCCCCACGCTGCCCTGCCAGGGCACCACGGGGTGCACGCCCTTGTTCAGCAGTTCCGCCAGCCGCTCCACCACCACGGGTCGCAGGCCGGACACGCCCCGGCAGAACGCGTTCAGCCGCACGCACATCGCCGCGCGCACCACCTCCTTCGGCGCCGCCTCGCCCACCCCGCCGCAGTGGGACAGCACCGTCCGGTACTGGTGCAGGTCGCTCTCCTCGATGGACACCTTGCAGTCCTTGTGCTTGCCCAGACCGGTGTTGAAGCCGTACACCGCCGGCGCGTCCTCACGCATCCACTCCCGCTCCATGTAATCGCGCACCTCCGCGATCCGCCTCATGCATCCCGCGTCGATCTCTACTCCGTACCCGTTTCGCGCTACCTTCACTACATCCTCAATGCTCAGGTCCACGCCGTTTAAAATAATCTTGTTCATTGCTTGTTCCTCCTTTAAAATATACGCCCGATCCGTTTTTCGTTTTCAAGCCTAAAGCGGCCCCAGTGTTCCCTGCCCCTTAATCAGCCTGCTTCTGCCGTCCACGTTCCGCCTGGGCCAGGAAGGGCTGACACAGCAGGGTATAGGTCAGCAGCTGCGCCAGCCCGACAGCGGCACAGGTCAGGAACAGTCCCCGGAACATCCTCATATCCACCAGCCAGCCGGAGATGACAGAGGCCAGGCTCATGCCCACATAGTTGGCAAACACCCGCATCCCGGCATAGGTCCCCCGCACCTGCGGCTCAATGGACCGTAACATAGGGCTGTCCACGGTGGTATAGAGGATATTACAGGAGATGGTGCGCAGATAGATCATCCCCACAAAGGGGCCGCCCGGCAGGAAGCTCATTCCCAGAAAGGCTGCCAGTTGTGTTGTCAACGCCGCTTTGGAAATGCTACGCAGCGACACCCGCCGAATCAGTTCGGGCAGCAGCATCAGCATCAGACAACCTACCAGTGAATTGACTGAAAATATCATCCCGATGGCCCGATCCGACATCCCGTGCCACAGCCGCAGCACCATGTTCAGCAGGCCGGTGGACAGTGTCAGCAGGCCGAAGGTCAGAAATCCATAGAGCAGATAGCTGGGCACTCTCCGGCCGCTCAGCAGGGTGTGGAAAGCCGCGATGTCGGGCCCCCGCCCGCCGGAGCCCTGTTCCTGCCGGGGCATACGCCCCCGAAATGCCGCCAGAAGGAGATAGCACACCGCGCAGATCAGCAGGATGTACCGATAGGGGTTTTCCTGATCAGGGAAGAGGGGCAGGCAGAGACCGCACAGAAAATTACCCGCTATGCCTCCCAGGAAGAAGAACACCAGTACCAGGTTGTAGCCATACTGCCGCTGCGCGTCTTTGAGCAGGCTCAAGGGCAGATTGAACTCCATGGACATCAGGCCGGCCAGCCCCACGCAGTATACCCCATGCCCCAGATAGAACAGCGGGAGCTGGCGGACCCAGGTAATGATCAGCAGGCCTGCTCCCATCAGAAGAGCTCCCGCCCCCATCACAAAGGGGAAGCCCCGGCGGTCCCCTATCCGCCCCACAAAGAACGAGGCGACGGCGGTGACCAGATAGCCCGCGCACAGCAGCACGCCGATCTGTCTCTCACTCACTCCGTTGGCACTGAGATGAAAGCTCAGCGCAATGGCCCATGCCCCGTTGCACAACCCATAGAGAAATTCACTGTAAATGCACAGTCTGCCCAGCAGAGGCAGGTCACCAAGTCGTATCTTATCCGGTGTCATTCCATCTGCTTTTCAGTGCCGGCATTTTTTTGCATGCAGTCTGACAGAGTCTTTAATTGATAATACATTGTCACTGCGCCGGGATCCAAATGCCCCACCCCTTTGTCGGCCTGATAGCAAGCCCGGCCGCGTACCGCTTCCATCCGGGCGGTGCTTTCCATGCCCCGTTTGGCGCCCTGCTCCATTCGCTCAAGTGCTTTCCTTTCGTCTACGCCCTCGGTCAAAGCGGCCTTCAGTTCACTGGCTGCTGCATCCAATGTGTCGATCATGGTCTTCATGCCTGGACCAGAGTTTCCCCGCTTACAAATGCCCTCCAGCATAGCGGTAATCACTTGGCTGAGCCTGTTGATATCCAGATTATCAACATCTTCCATTATCTTCGACGCACTTAGATAGGCGCTGCCATACAGAACCCCTGAGGAACCACCGATGCCCTTCATCATCATCATGCCAATTTTTTTGAAGAGGTCTGCGTAAGAGATATTTTCCAGTTCCTGCCTGCTATCGACAATTTGCTGGAATCCCATATTCATATTGGCCCAGTGGTCTCCGTCTCCTGTAACGGCGTCCAGCTCAGTGATATAGTCTTTATTCTCTGCAATTAGCGCTGCGGCGCTTACACAGTAATCCACATAGTCTTTTACTGAAAATGTCATTGTGAGCATCCTCCTACGTTTAGCGCTTCAGGGCAGGGGTATCACAAGGGGCGTCCAGGAGGAGCTTAAGCTCATCATCCAGCTTCAACAGACTGACCGAGCTGCCGGCCATTTCCAGAGAGGTCATAAAATTTCCCACAAAGGTGGAGTATACTTTTATCCCCTTCTCCTTCAGATAGTCCTGGACATCGTTTTCCAGAATGTACAGCTCCATCAGGGGCGTACCACCCAGACCATTGATCATCAGAGCTGTTTCGCCGCCGGTGAAGTCATAGTCCGCCAAAATCTTGTCCACCAATATTCTGGCGATCTCTTGGGAGGGCCGCATAGCGGTGCGCTCCACACCCGGCTCGCCATGGATGCCCATACCGATTTCAACCTCGTCTTCCGCCAGGACAAAGCCGGGCTTTCCAACACCGGGTAAAATACATGGCGTCATAGCAAAACCCATACTACGGACATTATCCGCCGCTTTCTGTGCAACCCGGGCCACCTCATCCAGACTTCCACCCTCTGCGGCCTTTGCCCCGGCACATTTATGCACAAATACGGTGCCTGCAATGCCTCTGCGGCCGGTGGAAAATGTACTGTCTGGCACGGCGACATCATCCCGTACTACCACGGCACGCACAGGGATGTTTTCCATCTCCGCCAGCTCCTGAGCCATTGTAAAGTTCATGATGTCTCCGGAATAGTTTTTGATGATAAGTAAAACGCCTTTTCCGGTATTTGCCAAATGAATACCTTCCAGTACACGGTCTGGGCTGGGGGAGGCAAAAACATTGCCGGAGACCGCAGCGCTGAGCATGCCGGCGCCAACATAGCCTGCATGGGCCGGTTCATGTCCGCTGCCGCCGCCGGAGACCAGCCCCACCTGATCCCCCTGGTTTCTTCGGCTGATCACTTCCACGCCGGGAGTATAGATCAGGGCAGGATAGGCTTTGGCAATGCCCTGGAGCATCTCTGATACCACATGCTCCGGTTGGTTGATAATTTTTTTCATACCCCGTTTTGGTGCGCTGACCCCGGCACCCAGGCTGTTCAGCCGAATGGTCCGCCGGGACCGGGCCGCACACTCCTTTCTTAAATTTTTCGCTGTGTCAGACGCCAAGATATGCCTTTCGAACCTCGTCGTTAGCGGCCAACTCTTTGCCTGTGCCAGAGAGCTCAATCGTGCCGTTGCTTAGGATATAGGCGCGGTCCGCCACATTGAGCGCGCGGGTCGCATTCTGCTCTATCAGCAGGATTGTAGTTCCTTCCGTGGAAATTTCCCGGATAATCTTATAAACCTCATCCACTACCACGGGAGCCAGGCCCAGAGACGGCTCGTCCAGCATTAACAGCTTGGGCCTGGACATCAGCGACCGGGCGATGGCCAGCATCTGCTGTTCGCCGCCGCTCATCAGGCCGGCCTTCTGGTTTTTCCGCTCTTCCAGAATGGGGAATTTTTTATAATATTTTTTCAGGTCCTCCCGAATTCCGGCCCGGTCCGTCCGGGTATATGCCCCGGCCACCAGGTTCATCTCTACTGAGAGATCGGGAAAAACCATCCGCCCCTCCGGTGTGTGGGAAATTCCAAGTTTAACAATGGTATCCGCCTGCGCGCCGCCAATGGATTTCTCCTCAAACAGGATCTGCCCGTTGGTGGGTTTTACCAAGCCGGAGATTGTTTTCAGCAGGGTAGACTTCCCCGCGCCGTTATTTCCGATAATCGCAACAATCTCTCCCTGGTTTACGCTGATGTTAACATTGTGAAGCGCCTGGATCGGGCCATAATAGACGTCAAGCTGCTGGACAGAAATCAACATTATATCATCCCCCCAAATACGCTTCGATAACTTGTTTGTCGTTTTGAACCACTTCCGGCAATCCCTCAGCAATCTTGCGCCCGTGGTCCATTACGACGATCCGGTCTGACACCCGCATCATGACCTTCATATTATGCTCGATTAGGATGATGGACAGCTTCTTCTGCGTTTTGATCTGCTGCACCAGTTCCATCAGCTCCTGCGCCTCCACACTGTTCATGCCGGCCAGCGGCTCATCCAGCAACAGCAGCTGGGGCTGACACATCAGCGCCCGGGCCAGCTCCACCCGCTTCTGCTGCCCGTAGGGCATACTTCCCACAATTTCGTTCTCAAAGCCCTCCAGGCCAACTATTTTTAGTGCTTCGGCAACCTGCTCTTCCGCTGTTTTCTCCTCGGCTTTAAAGCGCCGGGTATGGAGAAGATTGTCCAAAAACGATGTTTTAATATTGTGGTCCTGGCCGATCAGTGCGTTTTCCTTTACAGTCAAAGCGTGGAATACCCGGAGATTCTGAAAGGTTCTGGCAATCCCCAGTCCAGCCATTTCATCAAGATTTCGGTTCGTAATATCCTGCCCGCAGTAGTAAAATTTCCCATCGGTGGGTTTGTATATGCCTGTCAACGCATTGAAAAACGTGGTTTTCCCTGAACCGTTTGGGCCAATAATACCCAGCGTTTGGTTGTCGTCTACATGCAATGAAACACCGTCTACCGCATGTACGCCGCCGAAATACATCTTCACGTTCTGGGCTTCCAAAATATGTCCCACAAAAACCTCCTCCTACCGTCTGTGTTGTTCCCGTCCTGTTGGACCGATAAGGTCAAAGCTTTCTGGCCAGTTCCAGTCCGGCCTGGAAATAAGCTTTATCCTTCCTGTGGATTGCCCGGCCCACGCCCCAAGGCATGTACTGATAGATCCACGCGTTGATGTTCATCAGATATCCGCGGTAGCTGTCCAGCAGAGCCGCCAGCTCCTTCGCCTCCAGGCTGTCCATCATACCGATAATCTCCTGGGAAAACTCATACTGCTTATACAGGCCGCAGAAGTGTCCAAACTCAGAGGGCTGCTGGATCCAGAACCGCACCATCTGGCACAGCTGCTCCCTGGTAAAGTTTCCGCTCTTCTCCAAGCGCATAATGAACAGGCACCAGTCCGCGATGTAGCTCACGTCAGCGCCGCCGAAAAACCATGTTGTAAAAATCTGCCCGCCGTTGGCGACACCCGCGCCCCCTTTGGAGATGGAGTAACGAAATACGTCCAACACGTCCTGAGGCGGCACGAGGGTCGTCAATTCGATCTCAAAATCAATCTTTTTCTTCAATTCCTGCCAAGGCTTCATCTTCACTCCACCTCCGTAAGTTCTGTGACGATTGTCTTCTGCTCCCGCGTGGCGCTCTGCCACTGAAGCTTTGCGGCTTTGCGCAGCTGCGGTATACACTCCGCCCGCACCTGTGCGATGGGAATATAGTCGCGGTCATCCACGCAGTCGTCATACTTCACCAATAATTCGGTGGTTGAGCCGAGCGAACCCAGCAGGCTGATACGTCCCACTGGAGCCTGTTGGAGGGATTCCATTTTCAGCTCTCCCTCTTCAAAATCAAAAGGAACCTTCTTCAGCTGGACAGCACGGCAGCGGAGAATCCGCCCGCCTATCATCTCGTGACCCTGAAGCGCCTTAACCGGCAGGTTTTCCATCAGCACATCCAAAATGGCCTGGTTTTCCGCAATGCCGTCGCACAGCACTTCGCAGTTTAACCCGGGCCAACGCATTTTCAAGCTTTTCATAGCTATCATCTCCTTCTTTCAGCGGACAAAACTTTCTATGTTCCGGCTGCCCATCTCCAAAAGCTCCTCTTTGCTGGGAATCCGGAAGGCCTGTCCCAGACCCCACTTCATGTAATGGTGATACCAGCCATTCATGCTGGAGCCGTAGAGATAAAGCGAATTCAAAAGGCTCAGGATGTCCTGCTTGTCATCCATGGTTTTCAAGCTGCCTAAAACGCCTTGAGCAAAATCCGCATAGGTCTTCATGCCGCACAGCCTTACGGTAGACACCGCCTTGGGGAGCAGCGTGTTGGCCAGCTCCTTGATCTGTTCCGTTGTGTAGGAGGGAATGCTGCCCAATTTAATAATATTGTAGACATAGTAACCGCCGATATAGCGAATCGCAGTGGCGCCCTCAAAGTCCGGTCCCAGCATCAATCCCTCGGTGCCCGCCCCGGTGTTCATAATATCAAACTTGAATACGCGCAGGATATCTTCCGGCGGCGCCCCCAGAATGCGGTCATTCTCCTCCTCAATGGCGGCTTGCAGCTCTTTCCAGTCCATACGCTTACCCCTCCTCATCCACAAATTCCACAATGATCGGCTTTTTCTCACACATGGTATTTTCCCAGAGCAGTTCGCCTACTTCGACCAGGATGGGCTTATCCTCCTCTATCACCTCGGCCCAAGTAACATAGGACATCGGTTCGGTCATCTGTCCAAATTTGCAACTGATATCCGCCACATTGCCGGTAGTCATGAAAAATGTCATCCGGCCAATGGGCATCTGCACCACGTCCTCTACCCGGCGCTCCTCCTGAATCCAATCGCAGGCCACTTTTTTCATAGGTACGTTCAGCATAAACAGGGATTTTCCGGCCACCACTGTCTCAGTCTGAAGGCAGGAAGTGGGAAGGTTTTTTACAAACCAGGAAAAAATCTCCTGGTTGTGGTCTATCGCTCTGACCCGTACCTGTTTTCCCAGGCCCCTCCATCTCATAATAAATTGCTTTTCAGGCATAATTAACCTCCCAGGCTTTTCGCCTAACTACATTTTGTTTACTTCACCGGTTCACACTTTTCCTTTCGGCGGCGAAGGAACTCCTTCATCTGCGCCTCAAATCCGCCTTTGCCGGCATAGGCCTTCGAGCCCAGCAGGCCCTGGGGCCGGAATAACATAAACAGGATCATAATCACGCCGCCTACGCCCACACGGTACACCGCAAGAGGGCGGATGATTTCCGGCATGATGGTAAAAAACGCTGCGCCGACAATTGCACCGGGCATGCTTCCGAGTCCACCAATAATACACATCTGAAGAATCAGCAGAGACACATCGAACGTAAAATTTGTAGGTCCCACAAAGCCGATGTAGTGCGCCATCAGACTGCCGGCCAGGCCCGCACAGAAGGTACCAATGCCAAATGACAGCACTTTATAACGGTTGATTTTGATTCCCACCGAACTGGCGCCAATCTCGTTATCCCGAACCGCCATAAAAGCGCGGCCGATTCTGGAATGGATCAAATTATTCAGAAACACATATATTAAGATGGTAACACCCAGGATCAGATAAAAATTACTGGCAGAGGACTGGAACTTAAACCCAAACAGGCTGGCGGCAGGAATACTGGGAATGCCGGCGGCGCCTCGGGTTAGGCTTGTCCAGTTGTTCAGGATGGCAGTAAAGATATTTGCAAAAGCAATGGTAATCAAGCTGAGAAAATCTGTCTCTACCCGCAGGCAAGGAATGGCAATCAGCACCCCCACCAGCGCGGCAATCAATCCACCGCCCAAAAAGCATACAAACCATGGAAGGTTCAGGTTTAGCGCCAGCAGTGCGGAAGCGTATGCACCCACACCGTAAAAGGCCGCCATACCCTGGTTCAGCATGCCAGTGTACCCGCAGATCAGCTGTTCACCCATAGTAATAATGGAGTAAATCATAATATTTGTGCCTACCCGGACAATAATGCCCCCGGACACCTGTGGAAATACAACCAAAGCACCCAGAAAAACAGCCAGAAGAAGCTTCTTATTGGAGGCGGCTTTTTCTTTCAAATTATTAATAGTCATCATCATTACACCTTTTTCGCCTTCTTCTTGCCAAACAAGCCGGTGGGCTTGATCAGCAGAATGATCACAATGACGATATAACCGATCGCCTCTTTAAAGCCTGTACTGATATATCCGCCCGCAAAGGTTTCCGCCAATCCGAACAGAATACCGCCGAAAAAGGATCCATAAAATGTACCTACGCCGCCCAACATCGCCGCAGCCCAAGCTTTGATCGTCCCCCACATGCCCATGCTGATGGAGATGTTGTTATAATAGGAACAGTACAGCACCCCGCCGATTACACCCAAAAAGCCACCCATGGCATATACCATAGGGATGATTTTGTTGACTGGGATTCCCATCAGTGACGCAGTGTTGATGTCTTGCATGATGCACTGCGTCGCACGTCCGAGCTTTGTTTTTTCCATCACAAAGGTCAGCAGAAGCATCGCCGCAGCCGCCACTCCCAGTACCATCACCTGCTGGTACTGCACTCGGAAGCCGCCAATGTTAAACGCCGCATTCCGGGAGATCAGCGCCGGGAAAGACAGCATCTCCGCTCCCCAGGTTACCTGGGCAATGGTCCGCAGCACAAAGGCCGCTCCCAGTGCACTTATCATTGGTACGATTCGGTTGGCTCCCCGGACTGGCCTGTATACAGTGCGCTCGATAATCATGCCAATCAGGCCCGCGGCGGCGGCGCCCAAAATAATTGCCAAAATCATCGGCAGTCCGGCAGTAATAAAGGACAGGACAATAAATGTGCCAAAGACATACAAATCACCATGGGCAAAGTTGACCTGATAGAGCAGGCTGTATACCATGCTGTATCCCACGGCAATCATCGCATACATACTGCCCAAAGCAAGGCCGTTAATCAGCTGGCTCAAAAAATATTCTAACTCTGAACTCATGCTCTCATCCTTTCTGAGTCGGTTTTGCGGTCATTTTCAGGGAAACACCCGTTGCGGCTTCTCTGCCCGCCGCACTTACTCACAAAGAGCCAGCGCCTCTTCATAATATTCCGCATTCTTACGCAGGAATGCGTATCCCACGCCCCAGGGAAAATAGTGGTACACCCACACATTAATATTTGCAATGTACGCCCGGAACACGGAGAGCAGCTCCACAAATTCCTGCCTGGTGAGGCTATCCATAATCTTGTCAATCTCTTTGATAAAGTAATACTGCTTAAACAGGCCGGCATACTCCGCAAAGTGTGAGGGCTGCAGGAACCAGAACCGCGCAATCCGGCACAGCGCCTCCATCGAATAGGACTCGTCATAAGACAGCTCGACCAGAAAATAGCACCAGTCCGCAATATACCCGCAGTCTTGGGTTCCGTAGAACCAAGTGGTAAAAATCTGGTTGTCCTGGGGGTAACCGCAGCCTGCCTTGCTGATTGCAAAGCGTACCAGGTCTTTGACATCGCGATCCGGCTCCAGAATCGTCATAGCGACCTGCTCATTAATTTCCGCTTTTAATTGCGCAAATGTTTTCATTTAGTTATCCTCCGACTCTGCAATAAACTCAACGACGATGGCCCGCTTGGATTGCGTGGCGCTCTGCCATTGTAACTTGCCCACTTTTTTCAGCGTCTCCAAGTCCCGGTCGGCAACCTTCGCCACTGGCACATAGCTGCGGAAGTCATCACAGGCGTCGTATTTGACCAGCATTTCCGTCATATTTCCCTGCGGAAACAGAAGGCTGATCCGGCCCACAGGTGCGTCCTTCATGGTCTCCTGCGTCAGCTTTGCCGCCGGAATATCAAAAAACCGCTTATTCATGACCACGGAACGGTTCCGAAGCATCCAGCCGCCCACCATCTCATGGCCCTGAACCGTTTTTATAGGCATATTTCCAAGAAAAATCCGCAGCGCCGCCTCATTTTCACCGCAGGATTCACAGTCTACGCTGAGATTCAAATCGGGCCAACGCATTGTAAAATGTAACATTAGCTTTCCTCCCCTGGTTCAAATATAGCTTTCGTCCGCTCGTTTTGCCATTTCCACCAGTTCTCTGCCAGTGGGAATTACAAACGCCTGATTCAGTCCCCACTTCACGCGGTAATTCTGCCAGGCGTTTATGCTGGAACCGTATAAATACAGTGCGTTTAGCAACTCCAAAACCTCGTCCCGGTTTTCCATCTCATCCACGCAGGCCATGGTGCGTCGGGTCAGGTCGGCCAGTACCAACATACCAGATCGCTCAGCGGTGCCCAGTGCCTTGGGCATAGTCAGGTGCATATGCTGGCGGATCTGGGATACCGACAGGTCCAGGTCCTTGGTCAGCTTGACAATGTTATACATGTAATAAGGGATCAGATACCGGCTGGCCGTGGCGCCATCAAACCAGGGGCCCAGCATCAGGCCGCCGGTTCCGCAGCCCTCTGGGGCAATTTCATATTCAAACACCCTTAAAATATCCTCCGGGCAATTTTCCACACTGTCAGCTGCAATGGTCTCAATTTCTTTTTTCAGTTCTTTCCAATCCATTTTTAATCCTCCGCTGCAAAAAATTCCACATGGAAGGTTTTCTTATCCTGCAAAATGCTTTCCCATATTTCATTCGCTACGTTGACAAAGGTCTCCAGGTCCTCTGCCGCCACATCTGCCCAAGTCGGATAAGGCATGGGCTCGGTAGCATAGCCAGCCTTAATAGTAAAATTTGCTACATGACCGGCCGTCATAAAGAACATGCAGCGCCCCACTGGATATTCCGACATCAACTCCTGGGGCTGGTTCTCCTGAATCCAGTTACACTCTACCTTCTCCATCTTGATGTTCTGCATGTACAGCTGCAGTCCGGCACATACCGTTACCGTCTGGACACATTTTGTAGGGAGATTTTCCATGAACCAGTCGAACAGCTCCCGGTTGTGATGAATCGGCACACAGCGGACCTGTGTGTTCAATTCCGGCCAGCGCATGTAAAAAGCGGGGTTACTCATGATTTCATTCCTTTCCAATCAGTGTTATCCTCTTCCCAAAAGGGCTGCCGGCGGAAGTCCGCTGGACAAGGGAGCCACACACAGAAGCGTTTCTATGCTCCCGCTTTTTACAGCGCCCGCCCGGCTTTTACAAAAACCAGGTCGTGGGGCCACCTGTGCTGTCCCTGCCAGTCCGCCTCCGCTGGCAGCCCTAAGGAATTCTATTGTCAAGCCCCCGGAGGGGACGTCCCCTCCTTCGCAGACGTTGTCTCGGTTACATATTCAGCCCGCTGACGTCCACCGCCAGGTCAGTATCTACAAAGATGCCCTCCGGGCTGACCTTCAGGATATCCACGCCGCGCGGCGTCACATCGCCCTTGCTATCCCATTGCACCTCGTCGCCCAACAGGATATCGTGCGCCACAAAGGGTTCCTGGCCGGGAACCAGGTTCTTAATCCACAGCGCCAAGTTGTCCTTTGTTGCACCGGCCTCAATGGCCTGGGCGTAAACTTTGATAATATCATAGGAGAAGGCACAGGGCTCCGAGGGGATTTCGCCTTGGCCTCGCTGGGCCTGGAAGCGCTCCATAAAGCTCTTGACAGCGGGACGCTCAGAATAGGGATTGAAGGTAATGGTCATATAGAGATTCTGAAGAGCCTCCACGCCAGCCAGCTCGATCAGCGTGTTATAGGTCAGGGAGCTCTGGCCCACCCAGGGAATATCCGTCATTCCCTGCTGATAAGCCTGGCCCAAAATCATGCCGCCCTCTGCGTAGTCGGCATAGATGGCGATACCGTCGGGATTGGCGCGCTTTACCTTGGTCAGCAGCGCGGAGAAGTCGCGCTCGGTGCCGGGGGTGTAGGTCTCGGTAGCAACCACTTCCAGGTTCAACTGCTTGGCCACCTCAAGGGAGGTCTCCAGGTTGCCCTGACCGTGGTCGTTATTGGCATAAACGACGGCAATTTTCTTACATTTCATGTTGTTTGCGAGGAAAGCAATGACCTGGGGTGCCTGACGATCCTCACGGATTACGTGACGGACCAGATACTGATGTCCCTGCTCCGTAACCAGAGAAGCGCTGGAACTGGGGGCCATGTTGGTCATTTTGGCCTCCTCATAGATCGGGGCGGCGGCCATGGTTAAACCGCTTCCACCGTGGGAAATGACGGCGTAGATCTCGTTATTATCGCAGAAACGCTGGGCAACCAAAGCGGCCTCGTTGGGATCCTGCTTGTCGTCATAAGCCACAATTTCAACCCTCATGCCGTTGATGCCACCTGCCGCGTTGAGCTCTTCCGCGGCCATATTGGCACCCAGGAGCATCAGCTCGCCGTAAGAAGCGCTGGTGCCGGTCAGCGGACAGCCGATACCAAATTTGATCGTTCCGGTAAAGTCTCCCTCACCGCTGCCGGTGTTGCTGCCTGCAGAGCTACCCGGCTGCGGCTGACTGGAACCGCCGCCTGTCTGCTGTGTCTGCTGCCCACAGCCAGCCAGGCAAGAGACTGCCATCAAGGCAGCGAGGAACAATGCGATGCGTCTTTTCATTTCTTAATGCTCCTTTTCTAAATTTTTTATATAATCGGCTTACTTTAATAGCAGCCGAATACATAACAAATCCTTTTTAATGGAAATCTCTCTATATTGTCAATTTACCCGCTTAATCTTTATTAAATTTTGTATAATTAACTATTGACATTATAGCCCCCATCGTTGTATTTTTCAATTAAATGAATTTTATTTTATCTCTAATAATTTCTAATGGATTGTGAAAAGTTATGAGTATTCAAAAATATCGTGCGTTCCTTACTGTTGCGGACCAAAAAAGTTTGACAAAAGCCGCCAATATTCTTGGTTATACACAGCCTGGAATCAGCCTTATGGTTTCCTCACTGGAAGAAGAACTTGGAATACAGCTGCTTCTCCGGGGAAAAAGCGGCGTTTCGCTTACAGAGGAAGCGAAACATCTTCTGCCCCACATGCAGCAGATCGTCTCCTCAGAAAACACGCTTCGAGAGGCATCGAACCAACTCAAGGGCATTGAAATTGGTTCGCTGAATGTAGGCGGTTTTCTTAGCGTATGCACAAAATGGTTTCCCAGTATCGTTTCTGCTTACCTGACGCAACATCCAAGGATTGACCTGCGAATCTTTGAGGGAACTTATGGTGAGATTCAAAGCTGGCTTATGGAGGGCAAAATCGATCTTGCAATCAATTCTTATCCTCCGCCCAATAATTTCGACTTTCTTCCCCTTTGGGAAGATCCTATCCTTGCGGTGCTGTCAAGGGAGAATCCCTTATCTCACTTGGAATCCATTGATTTGCAGCAAATGATCCAATACCCCTTCATTATTCCGAACACAGGTGCTGACGAGACAATCCAATACGTTCTGAAACAAGAAAATTTGGAGCCCACTGTCCGTTTTCGCATTAAAGGCGACATTGCAACGCTCTCCATGATTGCGCAAAATCTCGGCGTATCTTTGATTCCGGAACTGGCTATTATTCCATGCCACCCCAATATTGTAACACGTCCGTTAAAAAAGCCATATTTTCGCACTTTAGGCATCAGTGCGCGCTCTTTCAAGCATATGTCTTATGCTGCCCACGCCTTCATCTTGTTAGTAAAAGAGTTTATTCAGGGTGAAAAAAATCACCAGCTTCTGTGTTTTCCACATAACTCCAGCTGGCGTTCGATATATGTTCCGTTTTCTTACTAGCCCTCATCATTATCACCCAGTGTCAACGCCAATTTGAAATTGTAAGGAAATATTGAAGAAATCTTGTGATTTTTTGGCAGAGAGGCGACAAAATCAGTTGCTTCCCTGCTCAAAGTTGTCCAGAATCTCCAAGGTGTTCTTCATTTTGAAGCTTTCCAGGTTTTCCCGCAGCCTGTCCATGGTAAATTCACTTATACAGCACCTTGTCATATCTGGATAAATCGGACAGCTTCAAGGGAAAATCAATTACTTTCCCCCGTTCCAACAGAATATTTTCTGCATCCATTGTCTGTTTTAGCGTGAGTCTTCCTCGGATGCCGTTATATGTGGCTAAAGCCAGAGGAACGGTGGACAGACGATCCGCAGGACAGTTTCCCCAGTCCATCGCTGCTTTCCAGAGAAGAACCGTGGAACTGAATAGGGGGAGTGTAGGTATGGTTGAGTTTATCGAGAAGGAGCGGTACTACGACGATTCGACTTTTACGGGCCAATGTTGGATGTACCCCACGTTCATGGTGAAAGACGGTATTGAGTATTTCATGTGGAACCGCCGGGAACCGGATGATAGCTGGAAGCTGAAAGAACGGGAGAGTCAGAAAGCGGAGTTGCTTGCCAATGATGGGGCGTATTTCCATTTTCACGGCATCTACGCAGACCCGTTTGAGATGCTGGCCGAGATGGAGCACCGGGGACACACGTTCACAGAGCCGGATAATCTCTTTGTCGATTGCCGTGAAAGAGGTGGTTTTGTGGACTTTCACGGGAACCGAAACGAGGTGTCGGCGGCTTTCCATTACCGAATCTATGATAAGGCTCTGATAGAGAGAATCCGCACGGCTGTTGCACCAATCGTCGAAAGGAGCAGAAAGAAATAAACATGGATACCTATAGAATACCGCTTGTTTGGCAGATGTACGGTCACTGTGACATTGACGCCAACTCGTTTGAAGAAGCAGTCAAAATTGCACTGGGGCCTGAGACTCCGCTTCCCGATGGTTCCTATGTCGATGATTCCGTTGCCGTAGATTATGAAGTCCTTAAACTGGGCCAGGATAAGAAGGACGGCACACTGACAAAGCAGGAGTTGAGGTCACAGCTCCAACAGGGTCATACGCTCAATAATCTTCTGGCATTTGGTCCCGGCCAGGACTGCGAGATATTCAAGGCCGATAAATTCTATCCTGGAGATGTGGTTATCTATGTTCCTGATGTGGCCTTGAATCATATCCCTCTTGACCGCCCAATCACAGACCAAGAGGAATTTTCTGAGGTCTTATCCAACTGCTACACAGGCCAGGACTTCATCGACGAATGCCACGGTGATACAGAGAAAGCCGAGTGCCTGTTTTGCTACTGCGACTGGCAGCATCCGTCCTCTGCGGTGGACGAGTTAGCCGATGACGGGGAGGAATCCTAAATGAAGTACACGCTTATTGATGAAAACGGGCAGTATGCGCTTATCCTGCGTGGGGAGAGTATGACCCAGTATGCCGTTGTAAGCGGCCTGGACAAGAAAGCTGGAAGCTGGGACTGGACCTGCTGCTACTACGATTTCGGCAAGTTCTCCAGTCTGACGAAAGCTGAGGCTCTTTTCAGGGCGTTGGACTACTACCTGATGCGGACAAACGAGAAACATATCTCCTGGGCCAGAATGAGCGAGATTGCTACGGTTCTGAAAGATG
The DNA here is from genome assembly GCA_022793355.1 of Lawsonibacter sp. Lineage (GTDB taxonomy): Bacteria > Bacillota > Clostridia > Oscillospirales > Oscillospiraceae > Lawsonibacter. The sequence continues at coordinate 21,017 of JAAWCR010000044.1, forward strand.
GACTGATTGAGGATGGCGAGGACGAAGCCTACCGCTACATGGTTGATGTTGCCGAACTGTCGGATACCGAGGCTGAATACTTTGGGCTGGATATGGAGCAGTACAGAGAAGCCACAGGTGAAGATGCCGATACCCCCACAGCTCCATCCAGCACGGGCGGCGATTACGGCCCGGCCCATCCGTGGGATGCACCCGGAATGAGTGCGTCCGATTTCATATAGGCGTTCCATTAGGGTTTACCCTAACGGCACGATGAAAAAGCGTCCATTAGAGTCGGTTTTCGAGTTTTGGCACGTTCCAGACTTGAAACCGACCCTAATGGGACTTTTGCCGATTCACCTCTTAATGAAGGGGCGACGAGTTGGAAATCGGATATATTAAAGTCAGTTCCCAGCGTAAAACACCACTGGAAATCAGTGGCAAAAACAATATGCGTCATGCCCCGTATGCGTTCAAATAAAATGACCAACTGACTATAACCTTTTTGTAAATTACATTTGTATTGGAGGCGGTTTTAGATGATGCTAAATCCAAAATTCGAGCTATCTATGACACTAAACACAAACAAATTTCAAAGGGTTTTCGATAATTGTTGCAATAAGTCCTTATGCTTGGAAGAACTTGATAATGGTGAGTATGCAGACCGCTCATTGGCCGCAAAGGGTATCACGGTCATTTTCCGGGATAGCCAATATAAGAAGAAGGTGCGCTTGCTTGTCAATCCATGTGTGGCGCTGGATGACCCATCCGACATAGACAGACTGATTCGCAAGCTGGATAAGCATATCTTTGAACACTTTGACCGTAGATACACGCTGAACGATTTTATTTTGTCTGGCATGACCATCACCGGAGACATTGACGTTGGTAGCCGAGTAAACGTCTGCAACTATTTGAAGGTCATACGCCGGGTAGGGAGGGTGAAGGGATTTTCCCCAATCTGCTATGAATGTTTCGATGATAAAGCCAGCTTTTGCCTGAGCGGAAACAGTAATGACACGGATTTTCTTTTGTATGGTTTGGAGAAGTTTGTTGCAGACCAACTACGAAGTGCAGATGCAGGACAAAAGAAGTTACAAACGGCAGGTGAGCAGACCAAAGGAATCCTCCGGGCAGAGGTGCGGCTGACGAAACAAGAGGCCATCCGAGAGTATACAGATACCACGGATACGTCCGACCAAATTGTGGAGATGATGAAGAACAGCAAGGAGATTTTTATAGAAATATTCGCACGAGTCGTTCCCTTTGGGGACTTTTACAAGATGGATGCCGCTGTCGAGATCGTTCGTAGCGAGGTCAAAGATCATGTCATGCGAAGAAAGATGCTGCGGCTTTTGGCGCTGATTCCAGAGAAGAAGTCCCTACACCTTGCTCAGAAGGCTATGAACTGCCGAGACATAGAGAAGGTCATGGACACCTTTGCTAAGTTATGTTTGTCACCAGTGACTATCAGCAAGCGTCATGAGGTCAAGCAACTGGAATGTCTGTATGAGTACATATTAGGCAAGAAACAATAGGCGGGTGTGAAAAATGTTTGGAGAGGTAAGCTGTGCTAGGGATTCAGCAAGCGTTTTAGAGGAACGAAAACTTTTACAGCAGTTGGTGTCTCTTGGGGTGGGCTATCCCTATGGAAAATCATGGTTTTCTAAAGCGGCTATCACGGATACGAATACGCTGCAATGTCAAATTTCAAGGGAGTTATATTCCCGGAAATATTCGGATGCCGGTAGTATAATTCGGGAGATCAAAGACCGTATCCGAAATGGGGATGATGGGTATTACTTTCTTGATTTGGACAAAGGCCGCATACTTGCTAAAGGGCAGCATCCAATAGAGGACATGATCGTTGACTTTACCATATCGGGTGCAGATGATAGGGTTCTGCTCCGAAGAAGAATAGGAGCCTGCCTACATAACGCAGGATTTTTGATTGTGCCGGATGCAGTATATTTCTTGTGGGAAAACAGAGTTTGTATGCCACTTAACGAGTTCCATATGCTATCCTCCATCAGTTCAGAGGATACTTCCAAATCTGGCTTTGTGGTGGACTATGATGCTGTACAAAACAACAGACCGTTGGTTCTCTTTCCATGTGAAGAAAACAGCGACATCATACAATCCCAGTTAGATCATGATGACCGCTGCTGGACAGAGGAGCACGAGTCACTCATCGGGAACACTAGCTTTTACTGGAGGAATATATAGGAGGACGATTATATGCAGTTCAAAAATTATGCCCGTAAGACAGTAAGTTACGAAAAACAAATGCAAATTGCGGAGAATAAAGCAAAGGTAGAAATGACACTTGATCCTCTGCGCTCATATCTCCAATGCGCAAATATTTTTAATGTAGAGACTGACAGCTTATACAATCAGATTGCTTCCGTTGTTGACATTTCCAACAGGAGCAACTATTTTATTGACCAGCGGCA
>JAAWCR010000045.1 GCA_022793355.1 Lawsonibacter sp.
CCGGCCAGCGAGTACGTCCAAATCATGGGGGAGAAGGCCCAGCGGCTGAAGGCTATGGTTCAGGACGTGTTTGAGGTGAGCAAGGCGGCGTCGGGACAACTCCCCGTTAAATTGGAACAGCTTGATTACGCCCGGTTATTGCGCCAGACCCTGGCCGACATGGCCCAGGCCATCACCGAAAGCGGCCTGACCCTGCGTACCTCCATCCCCGAAACGGAGGTGCCCATTACCGCCGACAGCGACCGGATGTACCGGGTGTTCCAGAACCTGATTGGCAACGCGTTAAAGTATTCCCTGGCCGGGTCCCGGGTTTACCTGACCCTGGCCGTGGCGGAGGGCAAAGCGGTTGCCAGCGTGCGCAACACCTCCGCCGCCGAGCTGAAGCCCGGCGCGGACTACACCGCCCGATTCGTTCGGGGCGACGAGAGCCGCACCGACGGCGGCTCCGGCCTGGGGCTGTCTATCGCGGAGTCCTTCACCAGGGCCTGCGGCGGCACGCTGGCGGTGTCCACCGAGGCGGATTTGTTCACCGTGTCGGTCACCTTCCCCACCGCCTGATTTTAATTATTTTTTAATGGCCGCTGCGTTGTCAGCGGCCATTGCTTATGCTATACTTCTCCGGTAAACAATCAAACAAAGGAGAGCGATTACAATGCCAACCGAACAGGCCGCCGCGCCCAAGCTGAAAACCAATCTGGACACCGACCTGCTCAGGCTGATTGCCATTCTGATGCTGATTTTTTATCTCTGCCGGAACCGGCCCGCATTGGGGGCCGGACTCTATATCCTGTACTGGCTGCCCGCCCTGTGGAACGGATACCTGGAGGACCCCAAATCCCTGCTTGTGGCGGGACACGCAATCGACTGGACCATCTTCGGGCTGCTGTCCGTATTCCCCATTTATCTGCCTACCCATACCGGCATCAAAATTCCAAAGCTGTTTTTCTATGGCTTCTACCCCGTCCATCTTGCGGCGATTGGCGTTGTCCGCCTGATTTTGAACGTATAACCAACATCCCGCTCCGGCTGTGTGCCGGAGCGGGATGTTTGACATTTCCGTGGTTACAGCTTCTCCAGGTCCTCCTGGTCCACGGTCTTGATGTCCCTGGCGGACAGGGCGGCCGTGGCCGCGACGATATCCGTCACCTTGAATATCATATACGCTGTGCCCTGATGCCCCAGGAAAACATACATATATTCCACATTCACCTGCGCGGCGGCAAGCACTTGAAGAACCCGGTTCAGCCCGCCGGGCTCGTCGGGAATGACCACGCACAGCACGTCGTTGATGGAGTGGACATACCCCGCCTCCTTCATCACCTCAGAGGTTTTATATACGTCGTCCACAATGACCCGGGCGATCCCGAAGTCGCTGGTCTCGGCCAGGGTAAAGGCCCGCATGTCCACCTCGCGCCGGGCCAGCACGTCGGTCATGGCGTGCAGCATTCCGGGCTTGTTCTCCAGAAAAACGGAAATCTGCTTAATGCTCATAGGTTTTTCCTCCTGTTCCTGCTTTCATTGGCCCCCCTGCGGGGGAGGCCGCGTTTAAATTTTTCGCTTGTCAATCACGCGCACTGCCTTGCCCTCGCTGCGGACGATGGTTTTGGGAGCCACCAGGGTCACTTTGGCGGCCAGGCCCAGCATGGAGCGCAGGCCGTCTACCAGCTCCTTCTGCCGCTTGCTGATCTCGCCCATGTTGTCGGTGAACATCTCGGGGGTCATCTCCACCTGGACGTCCAGTGTGTCGGTGTTCTTCACACGGTCTACGATGATCTGGTAGTTGGCAGGATAGCCGTGGTTAAGCAGGACGGTCTCGATCTGGGACGGGAACACGTTGACCCCCCGGATGATGAGCATGTCGTCAGAGCGGCCCATGGGCTTGCACATCTTCACATGGGTGCGGCCGCAAGAGCACTTCTCCCGGGTGAGCATGCAGATGTCCCGGGTGCGGTAACGCAGGAGGGGGAAGGCCTCTTTGGTGATGGAGGTGAACACCAGCTCACCCTTGCTCCCTTCGGGGAGGACCTCGCCGGTGTCGGGGTCGATAATCTCGGCGATGAAGTGGTCCTCGTTGATGTGCATGCCGGTCTGTGCGGAGCACTCGAAAGACACACCGGGACCGGACAGCTCGGTCAAACCGTAGATATCGTAGGCTTTAATACCCAGAGTATTCTGAATGTCCTGCCGCATCTCCTCCGACCAGGCCTCCGCGCCGAAGATGCCCGCCTTCAGGGGGATCTGGTCGGGGGTCAGGCCCATCTCCTTCATAGTCTCGCCAATGTAGGCGGCATAGGAGGGGGTGCAGCACAGGATGGTGGCGCTCAGGTCCTGAATGAACATGATCTGCCGCTCGGTGTTCCCTGAGGAGGTGGGGATGGTAAGGCAGCCAACCTTGTGGGAGCCGCCGTTGAGGCCAGGGCCGCCGGTGAACAGGCCGTAGCCGTAGGACACCTGGCAGACATCCTCCTCCGTACCCCCGGCAGCCATGATGGCCCGGGCGCAGCAATCCTCCCACAGGTCAATGTCGTGCTGGGTGTAGAAGGCCACCACACGCTTGCCGGTGGTGCCCGAGGTGGACTGGATGCGCACGCACTCCTTCAGGGGCTTGGCTACCAGCCCGTAGGGGTAGGCCTCCCGCAGATCGGCTTTGGTGATAAAGGGCAGCTTGTGCAGGTCATCGCTGGAGCGGATATCGTCAGGGGTGAGGCCCTTCTCCTCCATCTTTTTGCGGTAGTAGGGTACATTCTCCCAAACGTGGCGCACCTGCTTCACAAGCCGCTCGTCCTGCCATGCCTTGATTTGTTCCCGGGACGCACACTCGATCTCGGGCTGGTAGTATCTTTCCATGGGTATCATTCCTTTCGGATTGTATGTCTTATGTTCTTTTCGTTTGAAAAAGAAAAGAACCAAAAGAAAACCTTGTAAAAGCTTTCGCTTTTCCTCTTATTTCGCCAGGGCCCGGCCTTTGTTTACCGTAATCTTGTTTTTGGGGCCGAAATCCATGTCGAGGATCACAATGACGGTAACCGGCGGGTCCTGGATAAACTCGTCAAAGACATAGCTGGATTCCATGTCCGCCAGCCCGGCGTAGTCGTCCTTGCCAAAGCCGGTGTAGTCGGAGCCGTCTGACCCCATGTCCAGGTTGACGCGGGCCTCGTAGCCCTTGTCTCCTCGGGTAATGGAGATGGCATACTTGGGGGAGTTCACATAGTTGGCGGGCAGCTTTTCCTTGAAAAACTGCTTCAGCGCCTGGGCGTTGGCGTCGTTGACCTCCTCCACTTTCCTGGCGCCGCCGCCAAAGAGGCTGGATAAAAAACCCATGCCGCATCGTTCCTTTCTATAATAACGTTATCACGCATTTTTTCCAAGCTCAAAGGCCTTTTTGTTCAGCTCCAGGAATTTTGGGGGCACCATGGCCTCCAGAGACTTCTGCCAGGCCTGGTCGGGCAGGTCGAAGTAGTGGGACAGCCGGCCCATGAGGACGATGTTCACCGCCTTGCTGCTCCCGGCCTCCTCGGCCAGCTTGAGGCAGTCCAGGGCGTCCACCTTGGCCCCGGCGGAGCGCATTTTCTCTACCAGATTCTCCGGGTAGCTGGCCGCGCCGGTGATAACAGGCATGGGGTCGATCTGCTGGGTGGAGGTGACGATCTGGCCGTCCGGCTTGAGGTAACTCAGCCACCGGGCGGCCTCCAGCAGCTCGAAG
>JAAWCR010000046.1 GCA_022793355.1 Lawsonibacter sp.
ATCGGTAAGGACGGTAACCGCCGTTCCCAGCAGGGTAGGGAGCAGGAAAAACAGGCCGATGGACATAGCCAAGCCCAGAACCACCGCCAAGGCGGTAATCAGTGCGGTGAATTTTTCACTGCCCAGCCTGTTATTCAGCCAAGCCTCAAATTTGGAGGGTTCCCCGTCCTCCTCGCCGTCCTCGGGGAAAAACTCGGCGGAATACATCAGGGCAGTGACCCCATTATACATGGAGTCGGCAAAGTTGACCATACCCCGAACAAGGGGCCAGCCCAGAACCGGATACTTGTCTTTGATAAATTTGAGTTCCTTCTCCTGAATCTCCAATTCGCCGTCGGGCTTGCGGACTACCACGGCCTGTCTCTTCGGACCGCGCATCATGATCCCCTCAATGAGGGCCTGTCCGCCGCACATGGTTTTAAATTTTTGACATTCTTGCTTGGACATTTGGGTTCTCCTTTGGATCGTCGTTCGATTCGTTCCATTTTGCAGGGGGCGAATATCCTCCGCTTCTCTGCCGTACTGCGGGCGGATGCTATCCGTCCACCCACATTCTACCAGACCAGGCCTTAATTTTCAACCGGTAGACGGATGGCAACCTGAAAGCCGCCGCCCTCGGCGTTGCTCACATCCATCCGCCCCTCATGGCGGGTGACAATCTCCTCACAGACCGCAAGGCCGATGCCGGACCCCCGGGCCTTGGAGCTGCCCTTGTAGAACTTGTTTTTCAGGAAAGGCAGCTCCTCCTTGGGGGCTCCGGGGCCATAGTCCCGGATACAAATCACGGCGTCTTGCCCCTCCTGACGGATGGAAACGTCGATGCGTTTGCCCACCCCTCCGTGTTTGGCGGCGTTGTCCAGCAGATTGCAGAACACCTGACGCAGGCGCTCCGGGTCCCCGGAGATTGGAATCATCTCCTCCGGGCCGTCGTCCATATAGTTCAAATCAATGCCCTCCCGGCGGAAAAACTCTGTGTAAGTATACACCGCGTCTTCCAGCTCCGCCTTCAGGTCCAGCGGCTCCACCGACAGGGTGAAGCGCCCGTCCTCAATGCGGGAGAACTCCAGCAGCTCCTCCACCATATTGTTCAGCCGCTTGGATTCAGACACAATGATGCCCATGCCCTTACGGATGTCGTCGGCGGAACGGCATTCGCCACTCTGAATCGTCTCCGCCCAGCCAGTAATGGCGGTGAGGGGGGTGCGCAGCTCATGGGAGACGGAGGAGATAAATTCACTCTGCGTCTTTTCCGACTGTCGTATTTTCAGCGACATGTCGTTGATGGCATCGGTGAGCTCGCCAATCTCATCGTCGTACTGCTTCTCAATCTGCACGCCGTAGCTGCCGCCGGCAATTACTTGGGCAATCTCTGTAATTCCCGCCAGAGGCTCCACAATCGAGCGCACAAAGTACAGATTTGAGAAGTAGACCATGGCAAAAATAGCCAGGGCAATGGCGGCAATGACCGCCATGGAGAACACAAACTGCCGGTCAATCTCAGACAGGGAGGTAACATAGCGGATGACGCCCACCACCTCCCCCTGATAAATCACCGGGCAGGAGGCGGCCAGAATGCGCTCCCCGGTGTCCGGGTCCCGTCCCTTCCAGGCGCCGGCCCCACGCTCGTTCAACGCCTTTTGGATATCCGGGGTGCTGGGCGTGCTGCCGGCGGTAAGGTCGTTGCCCGAAAAGAGCACCGCCCCGGAGGTGTCCAGAAACTGAAGCTCCAGCTGTCCCTTGTCCTCGTAGCTGCTCACAGTCTGCTGGGCCGCCGCCCGGTAGTCCGACCGGGTATACATCCGGAAGCCGTTGGCGGAGGAGGTGGCCTTCCGGGCCAAATCGTCCTCCGTCCCACTGTAGTAGTAGCTCCACAGCATGGCCGCGAAGGCCCCCACCGCCAGCGTGAGAATCAGCAGGACAATCGCCACGCTGTTCAGCAGCCACCGCCGGCGGATGCCCCGAATTTTTACCTGGTCCTGCAGCCTTGTCGTCTTGGCCATGGTTCAGCTTCCCCACTTATACCCATAGCCCCAAACGGTGTTGACAAAGGTGGGCTTCTGGGCGTTATCCTCAATTTTGATGCGCAGCCGGCGGATATTGACGTCAACAATTTTCAGCTCGCCGAAATAGTCCTTTCCCCATACGGTGTCTAAAATTTCCTCCCGGGAGAGGGCCTTTCCAGGGTTTTCCATAAAGAGCTTGACGATGGCGTACTCTACCTGAGTGAGCTTGACCCGCTGGCCGTTTTTTTCCAGCGTGCGGTTGCGGGTGTTAAGCAGAAACGGCGGGTCGCTGATTTCGTCGGCGGAGACAGGGAGCTCGTCGCCACCGGTGCGACGGAAAAGGGCGTCCACCCGTGCGGTGAGCTCGGCGGGAGAAAAGGGCTTGGTCACATAGTCGTCCGCCCCGGTCATCAGGCCAGTTACCTTATCCATCTCCTGGGTGCGGGCAGTGAGCATGATGATGCCGATCTTGTTGTCCATCGCCCGCAGGCGGCGGCAGACCTCAAAGCCGTCGATCCCCGGCAACATAATATCCAGCAGGGCCACCTTGATATCCGGATTATCCTTTACCGCCGCCAGGGCCTCCTCTCCCGTGCCAGCCTCCACCGTCTGATAGCCCGCCCGGCGCAGATTGATGACCACAAAGCTGCGGATATTCACCTCGTCCTCCAGGACCAATACCTTTCTCATGGGGTTCTCCCTCTCCTACAGTTTGATTATTCATTATGCCAGCTGGTTCTGATGGTATTAAAGCGCTCCATCAGGTCCATCTCGTCCAGGCCGCTGTCCCAGCCGTCCTGATGGAAGCTGGCGGCGTAAACCACATTTTCCTCCTCCCGAAGGGCAATCCAGCCATCCTCCTCCATGCTGGAGCTGCGGCTGCTGGCCATGCGGTAGATACTCAGAAAGGGCTGGGGCTCACGGTCCTCCCCCTGCCAGTGGGAAAAGATCACCTCCCGGCGGCCTGTCACCTGGTCGTTGCGGGAAATGGTGATCTGGTCCCGCCAGCTCTCCGGAATGGTGAGATACCAGCCGTCGCTCACATTATGGTAAGTGGTGAGCACATGGCTCCGGTTGCCCCGCTCGTCATACTGGGCCCAGTCGATGAGCCAGAAATTGCTGGAGGAGCTCTCCCCATAGGTGGGAAGCTGGCTGGGTGACGGCAATTCCGCCACCGAGTCGCCGTTGATGTCGGTGGGGTTGACCTCGGTATAGCCCTGAATGTTCTCCCGGCTGACGCCGGTGGAAACGTCCATGGCGACGTTGACCAGCTGCCCGTCAATAAAACTCACAACGTCAATGGCCCGGCTATTGTCGGCCAAGGTGCTGCTGATATAGATAGCCGGCTGGTTATACTGCCCCGCTAGATAGTTACTGCGGATGCGGCTCAGGGAGGTGATGCCCGCGGACAGCTCGGTAACAGCCAAAGAGGTCATTGCCCCGTCCTTCCAGCCGTACAGCTCTACCTGACTGCTCAGGCCCCCCACGTCCATCCGTGTCACCAGCACGTCGGTACGGGTGTCCCGGTCCATGTCCAGCAGCCGGCAGCCGCTGGAGCCGTCACTGGCTACGCTGCACCGGGTAAGCAGACGTTCGCTCCCCATCAGCTCCGCCCGGGTCAGCCCCCGGATGGCCGTAGCCTTCTCCTCGTCCTCCAGTCCCTCGCCGGGCAGCTCGATATCGTCCAGCGTGTACACGCCCAGCTGATAGGCACCCGAGCTGATCTGCCAGTTCACGGCAATCTCCTTGCGCCCCTCGCCGTTGAGCTGGGCATAGTCCATGGCGTAAATGGCGCTTCCTTCGCCCTCTACCACACCGGTAACCACATATTCCTCTCCAATCTGGGTAAAGATGTAAATTTTAATGGGCTTCTCAATGCCGGGCACCCGGAGAATGGTGACCGCGCTCTCCCGCAGGGAATCCCCGTCCAGGTCCTGAAGCTGGATGGTGGCCGTATTGTCCCCGGCCATGATGGTCACATCCTCCACCCGAACGCCGTACTCCGCCTCCAGCCCAGTACGCACCAACCGAATGGCCCCGTTGAGCTGCTCATAGCCGGGTGACTTCTCCGGCTGGCGGTACAGGTCGTCAGGGGAGCGGAACAGACATCCGCTCAACACCATAAGCATGACCAGGGAAAAACCCAGCACGCTCCATGTTCTCTTCACCGCCGTCCGCCTCCCTTCCAGAAAAACACCCTTTACATACTGGTGGTATTTATCATCATACCACAATTCCCGAAAAAAGCCAGAGGATTTTGCAATTTTTCCGGAGATAAAAAATCCGCCCCTCCCCAACGGGATGGACGGATTTTTTATCGGGACGGGCGCGCCCCTATATTCACGTTGCCTGGGGCAATGTGACAATGGCCTTGAACAGGTCGCCGTCCACGGCCAAGTCAAAGGAGCCCCCTTGCAGCTCCGTGAGGGACCGGGCGATGGACAGCCCCAGGCCGGACCCTTCGGTGGAGCGGGACTCCTCCCCCCGGACAAACCGTTCCATCAGCCGCTCTGCGGGGACGTTCAGGGGCTCCCGGGAGACGTTCTTCACTGACAGAACCACCTGTCCCTTCCCCCGCTCCAGTCCCAGATAGATCCGGGTGCCCTCCATAGCGTACTTGGCACAGTTGGACAGCAGATTGTCGATAACTCGCCACAGGTGACGGCCGTCGGCGTACACCCAGGTTTCCCCCTCGGGGAGGGTGGTTACCAGGGTAAGCTTCCGGTTGTTCAGCTTCTCCTCCCATTCCCCCAGGGCCTGGTCAATGAGCTGAGACATGCCGATCTTCTCCCGCACCACCGACAGCACCCCCGTAGACGCCTTGGAGGCCTCCACCAGATCCTCGGTGAGCTTCTTCAGCCGCTGGGACTTCCGGTCCAGCACCTCGATATATTCCACCGCCTTGGGGTCGATCTGTTCAGTGGATTTGAGAAGATTTACATAATTTATGATGGAAGTGAGCGGAGTCTTTAAGTCGTGGGAGACATTGGTGATAAGCTCCGCCTTGAACCGCTCGCTCTTCATTTTCTCGTCCACCGCCCCGGCCAGACCCACCGAGATGTTGTTCAGGTCCTCCGCCTGAAGGCGCAGATCGTAGGGCATGCGCCGGGTGTCGATCTGATACTCCAGGTCGCCTCCGGCGATGGTCTTGGTGCCCTGGCGCAGGCGGTAGTAGCCATAGGCCCACCAAGACAGGAAAAGCAGCAGGGCCAGCTGCAAGCAAAGATACATAAACATAAACGCACCGTTATAGATTCCCTTCATAACCAGGAAGAAGGTCACTATCATATAGGCTCCAAAGCCCAGCACGATTTTCCAGGTGAAGGGCAGGAACCGAAGGAAGTCATGGATGGTCCTCACCATCCATGTGACCACCCTGCACAGCAGGGTGGTTTTTCCCAGACAGCCCGCCTTGAGCCGGACAGAAAAGGTTCTCAGCAGCAGGGCGGCGCACCCCACTCCGCCGGCAAAGAGAGCCCCAGCCCCCAAGACACCCAGCTTAAAGAAGTGGTCAAAATCTTCGTTTACTGTGGAGTAAGCTCTGACAGAGCCAAAAAACATCTGTTCCATAGCCCAGATAGTACTAAAAGACAGAAAGACCACGGCGGCAATCATAACCAGAGCATAAAGGTCAAACCAGATCCGCTCCTGCCATGTGACAGAGGTCCCCTCTGTTCCGCTTTTATGCCCGGCAGTCCAGAGGACCCAGACCAGAGCCAGGAAGGTCAGCGCTCCCAGATTCAAAAAACCGGTGAGGTACTGGCCAAAGGTGGCCCGGTCCATATCCCATATCTGCCAGATCCGGTAAAATTCATCTTGTATGGAGTCATTCACCGTCTGGGGCACCCCGTACTCCAACACCAGCTTCAGCGGCGCGGCTTCGGTCTCCGGATTTAATCCCGCAGTGGGCGGATCAGAATATCCTTCACCTGTTTCCGGGTCATAGTAGTATGCGTTCTCATAGATATCCCCGTCCCAAAGCTCAAAGGAGAAGTAGTGCACATTCTGGACCGCCCGGATCATGGCCTCGTTGTCGTTGAGGTTGGTGCCCAGAAGGGTCTGCCCGTTGTCGGTGAGCACTCGGAAACGGAACCAGGTGTTCTGCCGGGAAAACCGCTCCTCCACCTGGGCCCGCTCCTCCCGCAGGGCCTCCGCGTCAGCGTAGGCCAGGGGACTGGCGGTTCCCTCCTCCATCTGCCGCTCCAGCCGCTCCAGCTGCTGGGACAGCCTGATCCCCGCCACCAGCTCCCGCTGGCGGTTGTCCACGGCCTGGTAGTACCGGGAGGAGCCCTGCCAGCTGTCGTCGGCCACCGAACCGAAGCTGAGCACCGCCCATACCCCAAATACGCCTGTACCAAAGGCAGCACACAGCAGGACAATCCAGGCGCACACCTTGGCGATAGCATTGCCTTGCAGCTTCTTCACGGCTAGGCCCCCTTCTCAATCTTGTAGCCCAGGCCCCAGACCACCTTGAGATACCGGGGCTCGGCGGGATTGATCTCAATTTTCTCCCGCAGATGGCGGATGTGAACGGCCACCGTGTTCTCCGATCCGTAAGCCGGGTCGTTCCACACCTGCTCGTAAATCTGGGCGGAGGAGAAGACCTGCCCTGGGTGGGACAGCAGCAGCTTGAGGATGTTGTACTCAATCGGGGTGAGGTTGATGGGCTCCCCGTCCACCGTGACCACCTTGGCCCCGTCGTCCATGGCGATGGGACCGGCGGTGATAAGGCCGGGGCCCTTCTCCGCTCCGCCCAGGGCGGTGTACCGCCGCAGCTGAGACTTCACCCGGGCGATAACCTCCAGGGGGTTGAAAGGCTTGGTGATATAGTCGTCCGCCCCAATGTTCAGCCCCAGAATTTTGTCTGTGTCCTCACTCTTGGCGGTGAGCAGGATGATGGGCACATTGCTCCCCTCCCGCAGCTTGGCTGTGGCCCGCATGCCGTCCAGCTCGGGCATCATGATGTCCATAAGGATCAAGTGAACCTCGTGGGTTTCCGCCGCATGAATGGCCTCCTTGCCGTTATACGCCTTAAGGGTCTGGTAGCCCTCGCTGGTGAGGTAGATATCCAGCGCGGATACGATGTCCTTGTCGTCGTCGCAGATCAGGATGGTATACATTTGACCGCTCCTCCCCGTTTCTTTCTGGATACAGCATATCACAGACAGTTTAAATCGCAAGTGGGAAAATATTAAGAAAAACTTAATTCTGTACGAAACAGGCGAGGCACTTTGACGCAAAATTGTCCCCCGCCTTTCAAAGCGGGGGACGGTGCGGTTATATTGCCGTAGGTACAAAAGTACCAGTCTGCGCCTTTTGACGACTATAAGATGATGCAGATCAGGCCGCCGGAGCCCTCGTTGATAATGCGCTGCAAGGTCTCACGCAGCTTGGTGCGGGCGTCCTCGGGCATGCGGTTGATTTTGGAATTCAGATCCTCGTTCACCAGCTCGTGGAGGGACTTTCCGAAAATATTGGCCTCCCAGATACGGCTGGAATCCCCCTCGTACTCCTGAAGCAGATAGTGAATCATGTCCTCGCTCTGCTTCTCCCCGCCCACAATGGGAGAGACCTCCGTTTCAATGTCAGCCCGAATCATGTGGATAGAGGGGGCGCTGGCCTTGAGGCGGACGCCGTACCGCCCCCCCTGCTTCATAATCTCCGGCTCCTCCAGCACCAGGGAGTCAATGGGGGGCACCACAATGCCGTAACCCGTCTCCTCCACCTGCCGGAGGGCATCGGCCACCTTGTCATAGGCCTTCTTCACCCCGGCCAGCTGGGTAAGCAGCGCCATCAGGTCGCCGTCATCGCCAATCTCAAAGCCGGACTGCTGAGAGAGGGTGTTATAGAACAGACCCCGGGGCAGCTCCAGGAAGGCGGCGGAGACTCCGGTGCCCAGGTCAATGTTGGAGATGCGGGCGTCGCTGACCACCTCGCAGTCCCGGAATGAGTTTACCGCGTTGTCTACATCCCGCACCCGATGCAGCTGAGCGGTGCCCTCCCGAATTGCACCGTACAGCGCCGCCTTGATGGGGTGCTCCTGGTTC